>NZ_JACAQP010000006.1:0-234170 GCF_013387025.1 Pseudomonas reactans
GGCTACTTCAGACCATCCTTTGCTGGGCGTACACGTTGTTTACCTTGTCCCAGAAATTAATGAGGAACTCAAGGTACTCCGGCATCGTTAGTAGCGCCTTGTTGTTCTCATCGAACTTGGAGAACGCGGTCAGGAGATAGTCTTCGTACAGGCAAATCGTGCCTATCTGATACCTTTTCTTCTTACCGTGTTTCCTTGCCTCGTTCTCCTCCAGGACTTCACTTTCATCAAAAGCGTATTCCTCGATGTAGCGGTCTAATTCGGAAATCGGAACGCCGAGATGCTTCTGGATGAAAACTCCGTTGAGAGAAGTCTCGCCAATTATCTTGTTGTCCACCTGAGTGTCGAAATACTCATTGAAGGCAATTGCCTTCAATCCCGGCTGGTGGAAAATGTCGCCGGTCTTGATCGCGACATCGCTGCCCTCAACATTGATGTCGATACTGTTCAGGTTGTTCGACCAGAGCCATATCACCACGTAGGTGAGTGCCAGTATTGCCAAGAAAGCCAAGCCAGCCTTCAGCTTCCACTCGGCAGGAACGTCAACAAAAATAACTATGAATGACAGCGTACCGCTGACGACAGCGGTGATCTCAAGGAATTTCTTGATGACCCGCTTGTCAAAAAAGTTGACCTTCGCCATGACGTGAATCATTCGCTCCGATATGTCGATTGATTATGGGTTGTATCTGTAGATGCCTGGGGCCTTCATGCTCCCAACCATAAACTCGCCGTCCTGCAAGGATTTTTTGATGAGCTCTTTATTCATCGGGACATGAAGCGTCGGGACTTTGTTCATCGAATCCCGGAACACGGGAAGATTTCCCCACAGGTTCTTGACCGCCTGCTTCAATGATCCGCCGACAAGCAGACTTTCCTTGGTGGCATATTCGGGATAGATGACAATAACAGGAAGCCCTTGATCGTTGATCCCGTAGTCGATTTCTTCTCGAAGGGCGCGGGAATTCGTCGTGATCGAACTCAAGATGAGGATAATGTTCTTCGAGCTCCGAAGGCGCTCCCTGAGCCTGGGTTTCAGTGTGTATTCCCAATCGCTGCCATCGCGGACACTGTAAGTTTTGTCGTGCGAATCAACGAAGGGGAACGTCGCATCAGCACCTTTCCACATCCGTAGGGTGTTGTAATACTGAAAATCCTTCGTCGCATTGGCACCTAGCGAGCTGGGATGGAATGGCTCTGCAACGTAAAAGGCGGTGTAGTTTCCATTTCGATATGCCATGTCGCTTCTCAATCTCCATCAGAGTTCAGTACCGCCTCAAGTTCCTGGCGCACCTGCGCCAACAACTCGTCAGCCTTGTGCGTGCTGTCGCCCGCAAAGGCCAGCGTCAACAACGTGAGCGGATGCACGTCCATGACCTCGCACAGCTCGGTCAGCTTGTGCAGGGTCGGACTTTTCAGGTCGCGCTCCAGCGTACTCATATAGGTGCGGCTCGACACGTCGGAGAACGCTTCCTGGCTCAAGCCACGCGCCTTCCTGACCGTCTTCAACGCCTTCGCCAATGAGTACTTTGCCGCCACCTATGGTTTCCTCTTAAAACCAAGATGACAACCCATTGAATCCTATAGGGCTACAATCTATAGTGTTCATTCATGGCTGAGAGGCCGCTTTCGTGCTTTTACGGAAATCCGTATCCCCGGATTCCGACAGAACCGGGGAATCGCATCCGTGTCTTTCCGGCTTCCGACAATTCCGCTTCGGTGCTTCCGTCCTTCTACGGATGCGATGGCTTGCACATCCGTGCTTCCACGCGAATGCACAGATTCGGTTCGACGGTTCTGTGCTTTGGCTCAAGAGCGCATCCGCGCATCCTCGGTTTCGTGGGGAGGCTGCCCATGACCCTGCCGCTTGTCACCGCAGATGAACGCGCCCGGCTGCTGGCTCACGGCGCGACGCGCGCCGCTGGTCAACGGTTCGACCCGCTGCCCGTGGTGCGCCTGTTCACCCCGGACGCGCACGCCACTTGGCTGCTGGTGTCCCTCGACCCCGCGGATGGCGATACGGCCTACGGTCTGATCGACCTCGGTATCGGGATGCCCGCGCTCGGGACGGTCAAGTTGTCCGACCTGGCTGGCATCGCCGGGCCGCGCGAACTGCCGGTGCGACGGGATCGGTATTTCCAGGCGGTGCGTCCGTTGTCGGAGTATGTCCGGCTGGCGCAGGAGAACGGCGCGATCACGGACTGATGAAAGCCAGCGCGGCCCGGCCAGCCGGGGCGCATTGTGACTATTTCAGTCTTGGTCAAGACCGTGCAGGTCTGAATCCGCATTCTCGCACCGAAGCGGTGCAACCATGCTGTAAGTAGTCCTGATCCTTGGCGCGGGCTGCGGCACGGTATCCGACGCCGCGCACCATTTCCGGGTTGCGCAGCCGTCGCATTCAGACGACTACCGCAACACGCCGGAGCCAAACGGTCTTGACACTAACAGTTACAGCTTAACCGTTTTTGATGACGACCTGATGGCATTTCGATAGCTCTCGCATCGCGGAAATCGTGGCGACGCACCCCGAACACTGGGAGGTTTCGCCATGACTGATCGCAGCGCCGAACACTGGTATCCGACAGCGGCTTATCTCTATGTCCTGCACCTTGATGGCCCTGCGCTGGCCTGGGAATACTTACGCCGAAACCCCGACTACCGCCGCGACTGGCTGCGCCGTCGCCGCCGGTCGGACGCGGCGCAGGCTTGGGGCCTGCGCTTGCTGGAAGACCCGGCCCTGGATGCGCGCGACGCGCATCCAGCCTGGTTCCCCGATCACGATGCCGTGGTGCAGCTTTACCCCGACGCCGATCCGCCACCGGACGCCGAAGCCTTCGAGTTGTGGCGCGTTCCAGGACGCAAGCACCTGATCCACGACGGCAAGCGCCTGGTTCTGGTGTCGCGCTGGCCTGGCTGCTGCCTGCGGCTCGCGCTCGGGCCGGGCTTGGAAGACGGTATGGCCTACCTCTACGCCACCCGTGCCTGCGCCATGCCCTGCGCGCGCTATCGCACGCTCGCGGCCGAGCTGGATGCCCTGGCCGCCGCTACGATTGCCGCGCCTGCGGCGGCGGCCCGTTCCCGGCCCACGCCGGCGGCGGTGCTGGAGCTGCACACCTTGCAGGCGCTCGACGCGACCCTCGCGGGCGCGTCCTTGCGTGAAGTGACCGAAGGGATTTTCGGGGCGGATGCTGTCGCCGCCGACTGGCACAAGGACAGCGCCTTACGTGCCCGCGTTCGGCGGCTGGTACGCCGTGGCGATGCGCTGATGCGCGGCGGCTATCGCCGCCTGGCACAGCTTCCGCCGCTGCCGTTGCAGTAGAGGGGACGTTTCGCATCCCCCACAGATCGTCCCTTAGCAAGCAGCCTCGCTTTCTTGAAAGTGCCTCTATCCGGCCGCGTGGTGTGGCCGGGCTTGATGGAGGTACATCCCATGCGACCCGCTCCCTTGCGGCCTGCCGCCGCTGCTGTCGCTGCGCCTGCGCAGCCCCAACGCTACCTGACTAACGACGAAGCCGCCGAATACCTGCGCCTGTCGCCGCGCACGCTGGAGAAACAGCGTGTGATCGGCGGCGGCCCGAAATTCCGCAAGTTCGGTCGCCGCGTCATGTACGCAGTGTCTGACCTCGATGCCTGGGCCGACCAACGTAGCTACGAGGCGACTTCCGACCCGGAATACGCCGAGCGCCACGCGGGTGACTACCGTGATGGCCGCTGATCGCTGGCGCGTGGGTGGCCGTCGCCATGTCCAGCCCGCCAGGGCAAGCCTTGCAGCAGCGCGAACAGCTCGACCTGTTCCGCGCGCTGCCGGGCGACATGGCTCCCCGCGACAGCCAGGACTTGATGGCCTTTCCGTTCTTCTCGCTGGCGAAGTCGCGGCGCACCGCGCCGATCGACTTCCGCAGCGGGAATATCACCATCCGCGTGGAAGGCACGGCCGAGCATGGCATCGCCACGATATGGGACGCCGACGTTTTGATTTGGGCAGCCTCGCAGATCGTGGAGGCGCGCGACGCGGGCATCCGCCCGTCGCGCTGGATACGCGCCACTCCCTACGAGATCCTGCGCTTCATCGGGCGCGGCACGTCCCTCAACGACTACCTGCGGCTGAAAGCCGCGCTCGACCGGCTGCAATCGACCACGGTGGCCACGTCCATCCGCGAAACCACGGGAAGGCGATTGCATCGCTTCTCGTGGATCAACGAGTGGAAGGAACTGGCCGATGCCAGCGGCGTGCCGCTGGGCATCGAACTGATCCTGCCGGACTGGTTCTATGCGGGCGTGCTCGACGCCGCCCTGGTGCTGACCATCGACCCGGCCTATTTCCGCTTGAAGGGCGGCATCGAACGCTGGCTGTACCGCCTGGTGCGCAAGCACGGCGGCAAGCAGCCGGACGGCTGGCAATTCGACTTCCGGCACCTGCATCGCAAGTCGGGCAGCGCGGCGCGCTTCTCCGACTTCGCGTACGACCTGCGCGCCCTGGTGTCGCGGCAGTCGTTGCCCGGCTACGTCCTGGGCATCGAGCGGATGCCGGACGACGGACTGGAGCTGCTGACCTTCCGGCCCGTGCTGCACACGGCACGGGGATAACTCGGGGAAAACGTGTGGACGGACTCGTGCTATCAGGAGTACCGGGTATCGTGCTATCAGGAGTACGCCTATCGTGCTATCAGGAGTACGAAAACGCCGGAAAGCCAATAACGGCGCGGATTTTCGGCCCCTCTAACTTACCTAACAAGAAATACATAACTTTTAGTAGAAGCGCTCCGTTTCGGTGGACAACCACCCAACGGCACGGGCAGGCCAGCTTTCCAACACGGAGGGCCGCGCCATGATCCTCGCGCTACTCAACCAGAAAGGCGGCGTCGGCAAGACGACGCTCGCCACGCACATCGCGGGCGAACTGGCGCTGCGCGGCCAGCATGTCGTCCTGCTCGATGCAGACCCGCAGGGTTCTTCGCTGGACTGGACGCAGCGCAGAAGCCAGCAGGGCTTGCCACGGCTGTTCAGCGCCGTGGGCCTCGCCCGCGAAACGCTGCATCAGGAAGCGCCAGAACTCGCCAGGCGGGCCGATCACGTCGTCATCGACGGGCCGCCGCGCATCGCCGCCTTGGCGCGCTCCGCGCTGCTGGCGGCCGAGCGTGTGCTGATCCCGGTGCAGCCCAGCCCCTACGACCTTTGGGCCAGCTCGGAAATGGTTTCGCTGATCCGTGAGGCGCAGGTGTTCCGGCCTGCGCTGCGCGCGGCCTTCGTCATCAACCGGCGCGTCAGCACCACCATCATCGGCCGCGAGGCGCGGCAATCGCTCGCAGAACAGCCGCTGCCCGCGCTGCGTTCGGAAGTGCATCAGCGCATCGTGTTCGCCGACAGCGTGGCCGCTGGCCGGCTCGCACGCGAGACAGCGCCCGACAGCGCCGCCACCCGCGAAATCACCGCCCTGGTGGACGAACTGCTGCGGTGGCCGACATGACAGCGAAGCAGCCACCACGCGGTAAGCGTGTCGGCATCGGCGCACGTCCGCCCGCGAATCCGCACGCCGAGGCGTGGATTCGCCAGGGCGACGCCGATGCGCTGGGCAAAGGCGAGCTCTACACCGCGCGCCTGACCCTCGACATTACGCCCGCCATGCGGGCGCGCATCAAGGTGTCGGCCTTCACGCGAGGCGTGACCGTGGCCGACCTGCTGCGCGGCCTGCTGGAGCGAGAGTTTCCTCCGGAGAGCACACCATGACCGCATCCGCTTTGCCTGCCGCGAACGCGGCACCGGCTACGCCGCTGCTTGCGCTTTCGGCACTCGCCGGGCAGGCCGGCAACGTGCCACTGACGCGCGTTTCGCTGGCCTACATCGAACACCGCTTCAAGCTCTACCTGCGCTTCGGCGAACCCGCACGCACGCTGCGCCTGGACGACTGGCGGCGCTGCGCGGTGTTCCTGCCGGGCGCGATGCTCTGCCGCATCCGCTGGCAGGCCAACGATTACGGCACCGTGCGCTGGCAGCTCATGGTGATGCAGACCGCCACGCCGCTCGATGCCGTGCAGCGCATCCCCGGCGTGCAGCCGGGCGCGCGCCTGCTGCTACACGCCGAAGGCGATGCCAACGTGCGCGCCGTGCTGGAACGCATCGACGCCATCGAGGCGCTGGGCATCGCCGCCATCGACGTGCCGCCCGCGTACTGGCGCACGCTGGGCAACCGGCTTGCGGCTCGCCTTGCGCTGCCCGAATACAGCGCCGAGCGGCATGTCGCCTGGCTGGCCGGAAAGGTGCTGCCATGACCGCCTCGACCACCACGGCCAACGCGCCCGCCGTGCCGCCGCGTCCTCGCTCGCGCCTGCGCGCTCGCATCATCGTGGCGACACTGGCAGCCATCGGCTTGGCTGCGCTGGCCTGGGCGGCTTTCGTGTCGCCGCTACCGCGCCTGACCTACAACCCGTCCGACAGCGTGGCGGTCGGCTGGTATCGCATCGACCCGTTCGACCCGCGCACCGCCTCGCTGTCACGTCCGTTGTCCGTGGACAGCATCGTGCTGGTGCCGCTTCCGGCCACGGCCGCCGCGCTCGCTGCGCAGCGCGGCTACCTGCCTGTGCACGTGCCGCTGCTCAAACGTGTGGGCGCGGTCGCGCCGCAACACGTCTGCATCGTCGCCGGTCAGGTACGCATCGACGGCGTGCCTTCGGCCGCCGTGCTGCCTGCCGACCGGCTGGGCCGGGCGCTGCCGGCCTTGCCGCTTTGCCGCCGCCTTGAACCGGGCGAACTGTTCCTGTTGAGCGTGACGAATCCGGCATCGTTCGACAGCCGCTATTTCGGCCCGGTCAGCGCATCCACCGTGATCGGTGTCGCGCATCCGGTCTGGCTGGAGACACGCCCATGATGGCCGCCGATTCGCTGCGCTCCGGCGTGCCATCGGGCTTGCCGTTCTCGCTGCTGCCGCCATGTCGCCGCGCCTGCCGTGTCGGTGCATTCGCACCGCACGTCGCGCTGCCTTCGGCGCAGCCGTCCAACGTGCAGGCGTCTTGCCTCGAACGCGCCCGGCCTGCGGCCATCGCCGCGTTCGCCGGCGCGCTGTCGGTTCACGCAGCAGCGCCGCCGGGCCGCCGGTGCCTGGAGCGACAGCGGAAGGCAAAGGCGGAAGGCAAGATAAAAGGTCGCGGCACATGGCCGCTTGAAAACCTTGTCTGCACATGGGGGGAGCGCGGCACGCGCCACGGGGCGGCAGCGTGCCGCGAAGGTGCGCAATGCCGCATTGGCCTTGGCGAAATCGCGTGCTTCGTCTGCTGGACTGCGCCGATCTTGGATGGGGCTACGCTATGAGCCAGCGCGACGATGACCACTTTCGCGTCCGGCCTGGTGCTCCGAAACAGCGCGGCGACGCCTACATCAACAAGGTGCTGCGGCAGGCCAACAAGACCGGCGCGAAGCTCGGCAAGGCGGCCGGCAAGGTCGGGCAGCGCCCCGGTTCTCGGCTGGGCCGCGGCCACGTCGCGGCGCGCTTCGCCGGTCGGGGACTTGGGGCCAACGCCCGGCGCGTGACGATCAAGGCGCGGCTGGTGAATCTGGCGAAGGCCGGGCTGCGTTCGACCGCCGCGCATCTGCGCTACATCGAGCGCGAAGGCGTCGATCGCCAAGGCGGGCCGGGCCATGCCTACGGGCCGACGACCGACGAGGCGGACACCAAGGCGTTCGAGGAGAGCGGGCGCGAGGATCGGCACCAGTTCCGTTTCATCGTCTCGCCGGAGGACGCCGAACAGCTCGACGACCTGCGCACCTACACCCGGCACCTGATGGCGCGCATGCAGGCCGACTTGGGTACGCGGCTGGAATGGGTCGCGGTCGATCACTGGAACACCGACAACCCGCACACGCACGTCGTCTTGCGCGGCAAGGACGACACCGGCAAAGACCTCATCATTTCCCGCGACTACATCGCCGAGGGAATGCGCCGCAGAGCATCGGAACTAGCGACGGAATGGCTCGGGCCGCGTACCGAACTGGAGATGCAGCGCGCCATGCAGCGCGAAGTCGATCAAGAGCGGTGGACGGGGCTGGATCGCACCTTGCAACGCGAGGCCGTGGACGGCCTGGTGCGACCGGAGACGTTGGCCGAACCCCGGTTGCAGCGCCAGCGGCAAATGTTGATCGGCCGCCTGCAACGCTTGCAGCGTATGGGGCTGGCGACCGAACAGCAGCCCGGCACCTGGGCTGTCCACGCCGACGCCGAAACCACGCTGCGGGCAATGGGCGAGCGCGGCGACATCATCCGCACCATGCAACGGGCCATGAGCGGCCAGCAACGCGAGCTGGCCGTGTTCCAAGCTGGCGAGGATGGCCGCGCCATCATGGGCCGCGTCGCCAGCAAAGGACTGGTCGATGAGCTGTACGACAAAGGCTATTTGATCGTCGATGGCACGGACGGCAAAGCGCACTACGTCGCGCTGCCGCCGCGGTCGGAACTGGAGCAGTACCCGACCGGCGCCGTGGTGGAAGTCAAAGGCGCGGCCGACGTGCGCGCGGCTGACCGCAATATCGCCGCGCTGGCCGTCGATGGCGTGTACCGTACCGATCATCACCTGGCCGTGGCGCTAGGACAGGCGACGTCCGACCGCGACCCGCGCGAGGTCGTGGCCGCGCATGTGCGCCGGCTCGAAGCCCTGCGCCGCGCCGGCATCGTGGAGCGCGAGGCCGAAGGCGTCTGGCGCGTCCCCGGCGACCTGGCCGAGTGTGGCCGCCAATACGACGCGCAGCGGCTCGGCGGCGGCGTGGCGGTGGAACTGAAATCTCACCTGCCCATCGAGCGGCAGGCGCGTGTGATCGGCGCCACCTGGCTCGACCAGCAGTTGATCGGCGGCGGCAAGGGGCTGGGCGACCTGGGCTTTGGGGCCGAGGTGAAGGATGCGCTACGCCAACGCGCGGACTTCCTGGCCGAGCAGGGCTTGGCCGAGCAGCGCGGACAGCGCGTCGTGCTTGCGCGCAACCTGCTGGCGACGCTGCGCGGGCGCGAGCTGGCGAAGATCGGACAGGACATCGCCGGCGAAACCGGCCTGGAGCATCGGCCAGTGGCCGACGGGCAGCGCGTCGCTGGTATCTACCGGCGTAGCGTCATGCTCGCCAGCGGGCGCTACGCCATGCTCGATGACGGCATGGGTTTCTCGCTGGTGCCGTGGAAGCCCGTGATCGAGCAGCGGCTGGGCCAGAAGCTCGCCGCCACAGTACGCGGTGGCGGCGCATCTTGGGAAGTTGGGCGGCAGCACACCCTTTCCGTTGGTTAGCTGCCAGTGCACGGGCTTTGCTTTTCGATAGGTGCTATCAGGTGCCTTTCTTCAGCGTGGTCATGAAGTCACGGAAATGCGGAGCGAACACCTGGAAAAGCGGATGCTCCCTATTTTCCAGCATCACTTCGCTGAACAGCTTGAGCCCCACTGCGAGGGCTGCTGCGGAGGCGGGGTCAAAATCGACACGCTCACGGACACGATCAACGATCGCAAAGATATTGTCGTGATTGCCTACCTCGAACTGTAGCGGTTGCCTGTTGGGCAGCAGGCTATCGTGGGCATCGACAAGGTGTTCGACGGTTATGCGGTAACGATGCTGTTTCATGGCTGGTCCTTACCTATCGCGTCCGTAGGCGCGCATGAACGTCGTTACAGCGTCTTTCGCCCACCGATCTCTTTGGGCAGCGGACGCCGGAGCATCAGGGTGCATTACGCACTGCATCTGGGCCTCACCGCGCACCATGTTCACGAACAATGAGGCCGCGGAGTCGAGTCCGATGCTTCCAAGATCCAGCTCTCCCTTCGAGGCAGCGACTTCCAGCGTCTCCGCAACGATGTTGTTTATGGCGGCGGGGCCGGCCAGGTAGAAGCGTCTCCCGAGCTCGGGAAACCTCGGCGCTTCGGCCGCAATCATGCGGTATAGCGCCAACCCGTCGCGCGACAGCACAATCTCCAAGTAGGCGAGCGCCATCGCGTTCAGAATATCGGCAAGCCGTTCTTCTGGAAACTTGGGCTTTCGAACGGCTCTAAGAAACCGCTCACATTCGGCCTCGACGACGGCCACGAACAAAGCTTCCTTGTTCGGGTAGTGCGAATACACCGTCGATTTCGATACGCCGGCGGCCTGCTGAATCATGTCGGTCGTCGCAGCGCTAAAGCCGTTTGCCAAGAAGACAGTCCTTGCGCCGGCAAGGACAAGGCGTGCTTTTTCTGATTGCACTGCGCCCCCAGCGGACGAGGGATGCTTGGAAGGCGTGCTCGCCTTCGAGCGCGCTGACGAAGTGGTCATGTGTTCGGTCCACCGCTGCGGAAAGTAAAGCCGCACGATAGCACATAAGCGGTCCAAGTCAAACCGATCGGTACTGTATTGTCTTTCCACAACATGTTGACATTGCTGTATTTCCTGTTTGACTTCCGCTCTTGACTAAACCGAACCGATCGGTTTAGCATGGCGCCATGCCAAGTCACGGGTGCCTCCATGTCAAGCCCATCGCTCCAATATTCATCCTTCGTCGATAAGTCCTCTGCCGCATGGCGCAAAACCGCTGCGGTAGCGATTTGCTGCGCAGTACTGGCGTCATGCGCCTCCATCCCGGACCTGGGGCCGATGGAAAAGCCCGCATCAATGGACGGGCTTGCGGCCGACAAGAGCCTTGGGGCGCCTGTCGGTGAATGGCCGACGCAGGCGTGGTGGAAGTCCTTTGGCGATCCACAACTTGACCAATTGATGGACGAAGCGCTGGCTAGCTCGCCGTCGATGGCGCAAGCGCAGGCTCGCCTCAATGCCGCTATTGCGCGATCGAAAGGTGCGCGCGCAGCGCTGTTTCCCTCTGTCTCACTGGACGCATCCGCCAGCGAGCAGAAGCTGACGTACAACAGCATCTTCCCAAAGGATGTCGTTCCCAAGGGATGGAACGACTATGGCGCGGCTTCTCTGAATTTCGGATGGGAACTCGACTTTTGGGGAAAGAACCGGTCCGCGCTGGATGCGGCCACATCCGAGGCGCTGGCGGTGCAAGCCGATGCCGCCGCAGCCCGCGTCCTGCTGACGACGGAGCTTGCAAGCCGCTATGTCCAACTCAATGGCTTGCATGTACAGCGCGATTTGGCGAGCGACACGCTCAGAAATCGTGAGGACTCCGAGCGCATGGCGATGCGCCGCGTTGACCAGGGCCTCGATACACAGACAACACTGGAACAGGCACATGCGAGGGTCAAGCTGGCACGGGCTGACTTGGCCGACGTGGAAGAGCGGATAGAACTGGCTCGCAATGGGATCGCGGCTCTGCTGGGGCGTGGACCGGATCGTGGTCTGAATATCCACGAGACGCATCTTTCGCCGAGCCTGTCCCTGGCGCTTCCGGAAACACTGAAGAGCGATCTGATCGGGCGCAAGCCCGAAATCGTGGCAGCGCGATGGCGCGTGGAGTCGGCCGCCAAGCGTATCGGCGTTGCAAAGGCAGGCTTCTATCCCAGCGTCAATCTGGTCGCCCTGGTTGGCTACGAGTCGCTGGGCCTGAACCGCCTGTTCGATTCGGGTTCCGACGCGGGCCGTGCCGGAGTCGCCATCCATCTGCCCATTTTCGAGGGTGGAAGGCTCCGAGCGAACTACAGCCGAGCCTGGGCCGAATACGAGTTCGCAGTAGCCAGCTACAACGATGCGCTGGTCCAAGCATTGAGAGAAACCGCGGACGCGGTGAGGAGCTTGCAAGCGCTTCCGATCCGCCTCGAAGCAACGGAGTCGGCGGTCGTCAGCAGCGACAAAGCCTACCAACTCGCCAAGCGCCGCTACGAGGGCGGCTTATCCAACTATCAAACCGTGCTAACGACGGAGGATGCCGCGCTCAATGCGCGGATGGCCGTCAATGCCCTGTGGGTGCGCGGCCTATCCCTCGACATTGCGCTGACAAAGGCCCTTGGCGGCGGCTTTTCCGATTCCTCAATGAATGAACAGGTGACCCGATGAGTGCTCCGATGCCCCCTGACCCTCAAGATTCTTCCACAACGCCGGAGGCTTCACAAAAGCGGGCGAAGCGCAAACGTCTCGTTTTAATTGCGACGGTTGGTTTGGTCGCCATCGGTGTTCTCTACGGTGCGTGGGCGCTTCTGTTCGCAGGCAAATCCGTCACCACGGATAACGCCTACACGGCAGCGGAAGTGGCCCAAATCACACCACTCGTTGCCGGCCCTGTAAAGGAAGTCAAGGTCAGTGACACGCAGGCCGTCAAGGCTGGCGACGTGTTGGTAATTCTGGACGATACCGACGCCAAGATTGCTGTCGCGCAGGCCGAGGCGGATTTGGCGCGTACTCAGCGCCAAGTACGGCAACTGCTGGGAAATGACGAGAGCCTTGCGGGACAAGTGGCCCTGCGTGCTGCCGAAATCGCCACCGCTCGCAGTGACCTGACCCGTGTAACTGCCGCCTATGAAAAAGCGGTCATCGACGAGCGCCGTAGGCAGAACCTGGTTGAAGAAGGCGCTGTCTCGAAAGAGGAGCTGACGAATGCGCAGACGCAGTTGCGCGAGGCGCGCGCTGCGCTGGAGCAGGCTCAAGCCCGAGTTCGCGCTGCCGAGGCCGCAAAGGAAGCTGCAAGCGGCGCCCGGACGGCCAACTGGGCGCTGATCGTAGATAGCACGGTCGATGACAACCCCGCCGTACTCGCGGCGAAGGCGCGGCTTGACCAGGCGCGCGTGAATCTTGAACGGACGGTGCTGCGTGCGCCCTTCGATGGCGTCATCGCGCAGCGTTCGGTGGAGATTGGGCAACAGGTTCAGACTGGCGTGCGGCTGATGACCGTGGTGCCGATCGACCGCATCTATGTCGATGCGAACTTCAAGGAAGGCCAGTTGCAGAAGGTCCGTCCCGGGCAGCACGTGGAACTGACCTCGGACCTCTACGGCAGCGATGTCGTTTATACGGGCCGTGTCGAAGGCTTCGCTGGAGGATCAGGGTCTGCCTTCGCAGCGATTCCCGCGCAGAACGCCACGGGCAACTGGATCAAGGTGGTCCAGCGGCTGCCCGTCAGGATTTGGATTGATCCCGAGCAGTTGAAGCAGCATCCGCTGCGGGTCGGTCTGTCAATGGAGGCTACCGTCGATCTGCGCGACCACGGTGAGTCCCAGCCGGTTGCGACGAGGTAGTGACATGACTTCCTCAGAACACAAGCCGCTTTCCGGGATGGATCTGGTCATCGCGGCAATCATCCTGTCTCTGGCGAATTTCATGGTGGTGCTCGATACCAGCATCGCCAACGTGGCCATGCCCACGATCTCGGGGTCGACGGGTGTCTCGACGAGCCAGGGCACTTGGATCATCACGTCCTATGCTGTTGCGGAGGCCATCACCATCCCCCTGACCGGCTGGCTCGTTCGCCAGGTCGGCGAAGTACGGTTGTTCATGATCTGCGTCGTGGCATTCGTACTGTTCTCCGTGTGCTGCGGCCTGTCATGGTCTCTGGAAAGCCTCGTCTTCTTTCGCGTGTTGCAGGGGTTGGCCGGTGGACCGCTGATTCCGTTGTCATCGACGTTGATGCTGGCGGTGTTCCCCAAGAACAAGTCAAACATCGCGCTCTCGTTGTGGGGAATGATGACGGTCGTGGCCCCGATCTTCGGCCCAATCCTGGGCGGGATCATTTCGGATAACTGGCACTGGGGCTGGATATTTCACATCAACTTCGGGTTCGGCATCTTGGTCATGCTGGGCGCCATGAAAGTGCTTCGGGGCCGGGACGAACCCACGGAGCGTTCCCGCATCGACGGAATCGGTCTGGCGCTTCTGGTGGTTTTTGTCACCAGTTTCCAGATCATGATCGACAAGGGCCGCGAGCTGGATTGGTTCGCTTCGCCGCTAGTGGTCACGTGCGCCATCGTTGCAGCCGTTTCGCTGATCTATCTGATTATTTGGGAACTCACCGACTCCGATCCCGTGATCGACCTGAGCGTCTTCCGCTCGCGCAACTGGCTGGTTTCCTCAATCACGCAGAGCCTGATGTTCGGCATCTTTTTCGGCAACATCGTGCTGACGCCTCTGTGGCTCCAGCAACAGATGGGCTACACGGCGACATGGGCCGGCTTCGCTACCGCGCCGATGGGCATTCTCGCGGTGGCGACTTCACCGATCGTCGGTCGTCTCCTGCCGAAGGTTGACCCTCGTTGGATCGTCACCTACGGCATGGGTATCTTGGCCGTCTCGTTCTTCATGCGGGCGCATCTGACGACCCAAGCCGACTTCATGTCGGTGGCCATCGCGATGTTTGTCCTCGGCGCAGGCATTCCCGCATGCATGATTACGCTGACCTCGTTGGGTGTTTCCGACCTGCCGCCCGAGCGCATTGCGAATGGAGCCGGCCTGCAAAACTTCCTGCGCGTGCTCTCGATGGCGCTCGGATCGTCCCTGACCCAAACCTATTGGGAGCATATGTCGAAGGCAAACCGGTCCGAGCTTGTCTCAATCATCAACCCGAATGCAGGGCATGAAATCGCTTCCGCGGCGGTTCGCGCCGGAATACCGCCATCGAGTTCTACAGCATTTTTCTCGCGCCTGGTCGATGGTCAGGCTGTGATGCTGGCTACGAACGATTTTTATGCGCTGGCTACCGTGCTGATGATCCTCTCGATCGGCGCTATCTGGCTGGTTAAGCGGCCGAAGGGGCCACTCCAGAAAGTCACGGGGCATTGATCTAAGGAGCGTGAATACTGCCGACGGGGTGTGACATGCAATTGATATATGCAAGAGAAAGCAACGCCGATGTGCCACATGGCCTCATTCATCTGATGAGTCGGACCAACATGGCGATTTGGCAGCTCATCACTCAGAGAACGTCTTCGCTGGGCGGCCTTACAGGCATGCAGGCGAGCGTGCTGCTGCTGTTGGCGTGCCGCCAAAGCATGACCTCCGTTGACCTTGCGCGTGAGTACAAGCTCTACCCGAGTGGCATTACGCGACTGATAGATCGTCTGGTTAGTCGAGGGTTGATTCAGAGAGTTCCTTGCGAGCGTGATCGCAGAGTGACGTATCTCCTCGCAACACGCGATGGCAAGGAAACGGCTTCGCAACTGCCGTCGGTCTTTGACGGCGCTTACGCCATCCTCTTCGATGGAATGAATGAGAAGGATATTGATGCTCTCAAGCGATGCTTGAGGCACATGCTTCTAAACGCCCGCGCAGCGGAAGAACTGAGCAACTCACCTGTAAATCAGAGCTTTCTAACTTAACCGAGGTTCTACTGCCGACAGCTTTCGTGGCCTGCGACAAGAATGGGAACCGTGCAAATTGCACCGGCAAGGCGCGAGCGGTCCGCTTAGGAGACTGCGATGGAAATACGCCATCTTCGCTGCTTTATTGCAGTCGCCGAGGAATTGCATTTTGCTCGCGCTGCTGAGCGGCTGCACATTGAGCAGTCTCCCCTATCGCGCGCGATCAAAGAGCTGGAAGAAGACTTGGGTGCACAGCTTTTCGTGCGCAATACACGCAGCACCCGACTGACTCGCGCAGGCCAGCTATTTCTGGAACACGTGCCGCGCGTCTTCACGGCTTTGCAGCAGGCGCGCGACAGCGTGAAGGCGGCTGCCAACGGTTTTCATAACCAGTTGCGCGTTGCGCTATCGGATGGCATCCCGTCTTCACGCTTCTCAACCTTTCTAGCATTGTGTCGCGAAGAAGAACCGGAAATCGAGATACGTCTATCCGAAGTTTCGCTGGCCCAGCAGATCAAAGGGCTGCACGACGACCTTTACGACGTGGGGTTTGCTCGGTCGGATGAAGTTGGCGACGGCATCGTCGCCGAAGCTGTCTGGAGCGATCCCTTGATGGTGGCGGTGCCCTCTCGGCACCCGCTGTTGACGTACAAGCGCATCCCACTGGAGGAAGTGCTACGCCATCCGCTGGTGCTTGGCGATCCCCATGCGTGCGAAGGATATACGCGGCAGATTGAAAGGGTGCTGCGTAGGGTCGATCAAGAGCCGTTGATCGCCGAACGGGTGGCCTCCGTTGATTTGATGATGGCGATGGTGGCAGCAGGTTTCGCCCTTGGGCTGGCCGGAGCCTCGCAGATTGCCGCCAGCCGTGAACAGGGTGTGGTCGCGCGGCCTCTGGCTGGCCGCACACCCATGCTCACTACTTACCTGCTGCGCCGGGGCAACGAGCCTTCGGAAGTGTTGGCTCGTTTCATCGAGAGAACAAGCACCCTTGAACCATCCGCGACGAAGAAGCCGACCGTACTACCCGACCTTGATGCTTCGGAGGAAATCGAGCCATGAACAAGATTGTGCTGATTCTGCTTGCTGCGATGCTGACCGCCTGCGGCAAATCCGAACCCACCGAAACGGTAGAGGCACTTGCCGCCAATCCCCAACGATTGAAGGAACTGCGGCAACAGTGCAAGACGGATCGCGCCAAGCTGGGCGACGAACTCTGCAATCGTGTGGCTGAGGCGACGAATCGACGGTTCTTTGGCGATGGGAAGGCGCCCTATACCCCACCGAAAGAGCAGCCGAAGTTTTGATCGGGCCATCACCTACCTAATGATCAAGCGAGCCCGCGATGCCACACACTAGGCCGGCCATTAGTGCTGCAAAGACGGCTCTCGTGCTGTCCGGTGGCGGTGCGCGCGCCGCCTACCAGGTCGGTGTGCTTCAGGCTTTGGTGACGTTGCGCCGTGAACACCTGGGCGAAGGGGCGCCCAACCCCTTCGGTATCCTATGCGGCACCTCGGCAGGCGCAATCAACGCCGCCGCTTTAGCCTGTCGCGCAGACTCCTTTGACGCTGGCGTGGAGGCCATCGCCGCAGTTTGGCGCAACTTCAATGCTGGTCAGGTGTATCGCACCGACGCGCTTGGTATCGCTCGCAGCGGCGCACAGTGGCTGAGCGCGATCTCGGTAGGCTGGATGTTGGCACGCTGGCGCAAAGAAGGACCGCATTCACTACTGGACAATGGACCACTAGCCGAACTGCTGCGACATTGGGCGCCTTTGGAACTGCTGCCGCACATGCTGGCCCAGCGCCATCTGCGTGCGCTGGCGATCGGCGCGTCCAGTTACACCAGCGGCGAGCACTTCACCTTCTTTGAGTCCATCGGCGATATGACGGGCTACGAACGCTCGCAGCGGCTGGCCGTGCCCATGCGGCTGGGATTGGCACACCTGCTCGCTTCGGCGGCTATCCCATTCGTGTTCCCGGCACAACGCATCGAACATATGGAGCATGCCGGCTGGTACGGCGACGGCTCGATGCGGCAGACCGCGCCGATCTCTCCGGCCATCCACCTGGGCGCGCAACGTATGCTCATCGTCGGCGTTGGTCGGATGCACGAACCTCGCGGGCGACTCGTGCGTAACGGCGGCTACCCGACACTGGCCCAAGTCGGAGGACACGTGCTGTCGAACATATTTCTCGACGCGCTCACGGTGGACATCGAGCGTATGGAGCGCGTCAACCGTACCCTTGGAATGATGACGCTGGGCCAGCGCCTCGCCACCTCACTACGTCCGGTGAAGGCGCTGGTGATTGCGCCGAGCGAGCGCATCGACGACATCGCGGCACGCCACCAAAAGCACCTACCGCGGGCCGTGCGCGCCCTGTTGCGCGGCGTCGGCTCGTCCAGCGCGAGCGGCGACCTGAGCGGCGCCGCCCTGGTCAGCTATCTGCTGTTCGAGGCTCCATTCACCCAGGAGGTAATGGCGCTGGGTGAGCGCGACACGCTGGCGCAACGGCAGGCAGTCTGCGAATTTTTCGGGTGGCTCTGAGGGGATGGGTGCTGCACTTCGACTTTCAGGGTGCAAGCATTCGCATGCGCCGCGCGTATATCGCTCGACACGCCATAACCCGCCGTCGTAGGCGGCGTTTTCCGTACATTCGCCCGTGCATGAAATCTTGCTTTTTCCGCGATATTCCTGCCGATAACGGTCTTTGACCAACCCTTGACCTGACTCCGATCCTTATGCGTGCGGCACGCTTTTGTGCCGCGTGACAACGAGGAGAAAGCGGAGGCCGGGATGCAAGGTCAAGGTGTGCTGTTCGGGCAAATCGGTGTCGTGTTCGGCATCGTAATTGCCGGCGTGTGGAGCGCCACGCAGTGGACAGCCGCCGCCCTGGGCTATCAAGTACGCCTTGGCTCGCCCTGGTTCGACTTACTCGGCACGCCGGTCTATCACCCTTGGCGCTTGTTCGAGTGGTGGTTCTCATTCGACGCCTACGCACCGCGCATCTTTGACACCGGCGGCGCAATCGCTGGCGGCAGCGGCCTGGTGGCCGTGCTGGTCGCTATTGCCATGTCCGTATGGCGCTCGCGGCAATCGAAGCTGGTCACGACCTATGGCTCTGCACGCTGGGCCGAAGCCGCAGACATTCGCAAGGCCGGCCTGGACAAGCCTGCCGGCGTGTTTCTCGGCCTGCATCGTGGCCTATACCTGCGGCATGAAGGCCCGGAACACGTCCTGACCTTCGCGCCGACGCGCTCCGGCAAAGGCGTCGGCCTGGTAGTGCCCACGCTGTTGAGCTGGCCAGCGTCTGCCGTCATCCACGACATCAAGGGCGAGAACTGGCAGATCACGGCCGGCTGGCGTTCGCGCTTCTCGCACTGCCTGCTGTTCAACCCGACCGATCCGAAGTCGGCCGCGTACAACCCACTGCTGGAAGTCCGGCGCGGCGCGCATGAAGTGCGCGACGTACAGAACATCGCGGACATTCTCGTTGATCCCGAAGGTGCGCTCGAACGCCGCAACCACTGGGAGAAGACTTCGCACGCGCTGCTGGTCGGCGCCATCCTGCATGTGCTCTATGCGGGCGAGGACAAGACGCTGCGCGGCGTCGCCAACTTCCTGTCCGATCCCGCGTGCCCGTTTGAGTTGACGCTGCACCGGATGATGACCACGCGGCACCTGGGCGACGTGCCGCATCCCGTCGTCGCATCGGCTGCGCGCGAGGTGCTCAACAAGTCGGACAACGAGCGATCGGGCGTGCTGTCCACCGCCATGTCGTTCCTCGGCCTGTACCGCGATCCGACGGTGGCCGAAGTCACGTCGCGTTGCGATTGGCGCATCGCCGACCTGATCGCGTCCGAACATCCAGTCTCGCTGTACCTCGTCGTGCCGCCTTCGGACATCAGCCGCACCAAGCCGCTGGTGCGCTTGATCCTCAACCAGATCGGCCGGCGCCTAACCGAATCGCTCGACGGCAGCGATGGCATCGCGCGTCGGCACAAATTGCTGCTGATGCTCGACGAGTTCCCTGCGCTGGGCCGCCTCGACTTCTTCGAGACGGCCTTGGCGTTCATGGCCGGCTACGGCATCCGCAGCTTCCTCATCGCGCAGTCGCTCAACCAGATCGACAAAGCCTACGGCCAGAACCATTCCATCCTCGACAACTGCCATGTGCGCGTGACGTTCGCCACCAACGACGAACGCACCGCCAAACGCATCTCCGAAACGCTCGGTACGGCCACCGAGCTGCGTGCGCAGCGCAATTACGCCGGCCACCGGCTCGCACCGTGGCTGGGGCACCTGATGGTGTCGCGCCAGGAAACCGCGCGCCCACTGTTGACGCCCGGTGAAGTGATGCAGCTCCCGCCCGACGATGCCGTGGTGATGGTGTCCAGCGTCGCACCGATCAAGGCGAAGAAGTTGCGCTATTACGCCGACGCCAATTTCAAGCGCCGCGTGCTTCCGCCGCCCGCGCTCGCGGCCGGACGCTACGCCGATGCGCCGCCGGTTCGGCCCGACGACTGGAGCGGGCTGGCTATTCCTGCTGTGCCGGTCGCGCCTGCCGCCGGCCTGGCGGACGACGACACCGGCGCCGCTGCCGACGACGGCGGGCCGCGCCGGCAGCCAGAGCTATCCGAAATCGCCGAATACAGCCCCGAACAGCAGCCGGCCGACAACGACCTGGCGTTGCTCGATGACGACGACCTGCCGTTGCCGCTTCCCCGTCAGCTCGACCCGGCCATGCAGCGCACGGCCCGGCTGGCGTCCCTCGACCAACAAGACGGGATCGAGCTATGAGCCAGTACCGCCTCAACCTGTTCATTCCGCACGAGCATGCAAAACGCCTCGACGAGCTGGCCACCAAGAAAGGCGTCTCGAAGTCCAGCATCGTCGCGGCGGCGCTCGCATCGTGGCTGTCACCCGATGCAGGCGACCAGCGCGAGGCAGCCATCGCCAAGCGGCTCGATCGGTTGTCGCGCCAGTTCGAGCGGCTGGAGCGCGACCAGAACATCGAGATCGAGACGCTGGCGCTGTTCGTTCGCTACTACCTCACAGTCAGCACGCCGGTTCCCGAGGCGCATCAGGAAGCCGCACGCGCGCAGGGCAAGGCACGTTTCGAGCAGTTCGTCGAACAGCTCGGCCGCCACCTGATGCGCGGGCGCAGCCTTGTACGCGACGTGGTGGAAGAACTGAACCCCGATGCCGCCCGGCTCGATGACGCGGCGGCGCTGGCGGCGGCCGAGGAGTGTGGGTCATGAGCGCCGTGCCGCAATCCTTCGCCACTACATCGCTCGACCGGCGCATCCGCATGTTGCGCACGGCGATGGGGCCGCTGATCGCCGCCGCGCTGGAAGACCCGGACGTGGTGGAAATCATGCTGAACCCCGACCGCACGCTATGGGTCGATCGCCTGTCGTCGGGTCGTGCCCCGATGGGCGCCGAGCTGTCCGAGGCAGACGGCGAACGCATCATCCGCCTGGTCGCGGCCCACGTCGGCGCGGAAGTGCATCGCGGTCAGCCGCTGTTGACCGCCGAGCTGCCGGAAACCGGCGAACGCTTCGAGGGCATTCTGCCGCCGGCCGCTCCTGGCCCAGCCTTTGCGCTGCGCAAGCGCGCGGTCGGCGTCATTCCGCTGGAACGCTACGTCACCGACGGAATGATGACTGCTGAGCAGGCTGCGTTCCTGCGTGACGCGGTACGCGAGCGGCAGAACATTCTCATCGCCGGCGGCACCAGCACCGGCAAGACGACCTTGGCAAATGCCTTGCTCGCCGAGATCGCTGCCACCGGCGACCGCGTGCTGGTGCTCGAAGACACCATCGAACTGCAATGCGCGGCGCGCGACCACGTACCGCTGCGCACGCGCGCCGGCGTCGTGTCGATGACCGAGCTGGTGCGCGCCACGATGCGCCTGCGCCCCGACCGCGTGATCGTCGGCGAGGTACGCGGCGGCGAGGCGCTGGATCTCATCAAGGTGTGGGGCACCGGCCATCCCGGCGGCATCGCCACGATCCACGCCGGTTCCGCGCTTGGGGCATTGCTGCGCCTGGAGCAACTGATTCTCGAAGTGGCCGTGAACCCGCCGCGGGCGCTCGTCGCCGAGGCGGTCAATGTCGTCATCCACATCGCCGGCCGTGGCCGGCGCCGTCGTATCGAGAGCATCGCCCGCGTCTTTGGCTTCGACGGCGTGGGCTATCGCCTGGCAGATGCGCTGGAGCAGCCGCTTCCAGAAGTGCCGCTTTCTTCCCCGTCCCCTAACCACCTTGGAGAACTGCCATGACGCAGACGCACGCCCATGCTTTCCGCTTTTCCGTAAATCCGGTTTCCATCCCCGCACGCCTGCGCCGCCTGGTCGGGCCGGCGCACCACGGCCTGTTGTCGGCGACCGTCATGCTGGCGACCGCCGGCACGGCACAAGCCGCCGGTTCCTCGATGCCCTGGGAAGGGCCGCTGCAATCCATCCTCGAATCTATCCAAGGGCCAGTCGCGCGCATCGTCGCGGTCATCATCATCATCGCCACCGGCCTCGCGCTTGCGTTCGGTGACACCAGCGGCGGCTTCCGCAAGCTGATCCAGATCGTGTTCGGTCTGTCCATTGCGTTCGCGGCATCGAGCTTCTTCCTGTCGTTCTTCAGTTTCTCCGGCGGGGCCGTCGTATGAGCACGGCCACCGACCTGCCTGGCTTCGAGGTGCCTCTGCATCGCTCGCTGACCGAGCCGATCCTGCTGGGCGGTGCGCCGCGCACCGTGGCGATCGCCAACGGGACGCTGGCCGCGGCCGTGGGCTTGGGCCTGCAACTCTGGATTCCCGGTGTCGTGCTCTGGATCGTCGGCCATTCGCTGGCGGTGTGGGGTGCGCGCGTCGATCCGCAGTTCATGCAGGTGTTCGCCAAGCACCTCAAGCACAAGCCGCTGCTGGACGTGTGACGGGAGGACGCCGCAATGCTCAACCTCGCCGAATACCGCCAGCGCCCAGCCTTGCTCGCCGACTGGCTGCCGTGGGCCGGCCTGGTCGCGCCGGGTGTCGTCTTGAACAAGGACGGCAGTTTTCAACGTACGGCGCGGTTCCGTGGGCCTGACTTGGAAAGCGCAACGCAAGGCGAACTGATCGCCAAGACTGCGCGCCTAAACAACGCACTGCGCCGCCTCGGTGCCGGCTGGGCACTGTTCGTCGAAGCCGAGCGCCTGCCGGCGGCGGACTATCCGCACTCGGACTTTCCCGAACCGCTGTCGTGGCTGGTGGACGAGGAACGGCGCGCGACCTTCGAGGAATCCGGCAACCATTTCGAGAGCGGCTATCACTTCACGCTGCAATACCTGCCGCCGGAGGAATCCCGCGCCCGCGCGGCCAAGCTGCTCTACGAGAACACACCGACCGCCGGCGTGGACTGGCGTGAACACTTGACCGCGTTCGGCGCCGAAACCGAACGCATCTTCGACCTTCTCGATGGCGTGATGCCGGAGATTGCGTGGCTGGACGACAGCCAGACGCTGACCTACCTGCACGCGACCGTCTCGACGCGGCGCTATCGCATCGGTGTTCCCGAAGTGCCTTTCCATCTGGACGCGCTGCTGGCCGATTCGGCACTGGTCGGTGGCTTGGCGCCCACGCTGGGCGACCAGCACCTGCGCGTGGTGTCGGTGCGCGGCTTTCCGACCTCGACCTGGCCGGGCTTGCTGGACGACCTCAACCGCCTGGGCTTTGCCTACCGCTGGAGCACGCGCTTCCTCTGCATGGACAAAGCCGAGGCGGAAAAGGAACTGGGCCGCCTGCGCCGCCAGTGGTTTGCGAAAAGGAAGAACGTCGTCGCGCTGCTGCGCGAGACGATCTTCCAGCAGGAAAGCCCGCTGGTCGATACCGACGCCAGCAACAAGGCCGCCGATGCCGACGCGGCCTTGCAGGAACTGGGCAGCGATCAAGTCGCGTTCGGCTATCTCACCGCCACGGTGACGGTGCTCGACGCCGACCCGGCCGTGGCCGACGAGAAGCTGCGCATGGTGGAGCGCGTCATCCAAGGGCGCGGGTTCGTCACCATCCCCGAGACCCTCAACGCCGTGGATGCGTGGCTATCGTCCATTCCCGGCAACGCCTACGCGAACGTGCGCCAGCCCATCGTCTCGACGCTGAACCTGGCGCACATGATACCGCTGTCGGCAGTATGGGCCGGGCCGGAGAAGAACGACCACCTCGACGGCCCGCCGCTGATCGTCACCCGCACCGATGGCGCAACGCCTTTTCGCTTGGTCACGCACATCGGCGACGTGGGGCATACGCTGGTCGCCGGCCCGACCGGCATGGGCAAGTCGGTACTGCTGGCGACGCTGGCCTTGCAGTTCCGACGCTACTTCGGCTCGCGGATCTTCGCCTTCGACATGGGCCGCTCCATGCGCGCCACCATCCTCGGCCTGGGCGGCGAGCACTACGACCTGGGCGCCGATGGCAGCATCGCATTCCAGCCGCTCGCCCGCATCGACCATGAGGGCTACCGCTCCTGGGCCGCCGAATGGGTGGAAGGTCGCCTGCTGCATGAAGGCGTGACCGTCGGCCCGGACGAGAAGGTGGCCATCTGGTCGGCGCTGGGGAGCCTCGCCGGTGCGCCGCAGGAACAGCGCACGATGACCGGGCTTTCCGTGCTGCTGCAATCGAACGCGCTGCGCCAGGCACTCGCGCCTTATGTCCTGGGCGGCGCGCACGGAAAGCTGCTGGACTCCGACCACGACCGGCTTGGCATGGCCGGCGTGCAGGGCTTCGAGATGGAAGAACTGATGCACAGCCCCGCCGCCGTGCAAGCAGTGCTGCGTTATCTGTTCGCCCGCTTCGACGAGCGTTTCGACGGTGCGCCCACGCTGCTGATTCTCGATGAGGCGTGGCTGTTCCTCGATGAGCCGTCTTTCGCGGCCCGCATCCGGCAATGGCTCAAGACGCTCAGGAAAAAGAACGTCAGCGTCATCTTTGCCACGCAGTCGCTGGCCGACATCAAGGATTCGACCATCGCGCCAGCCATCATCGAAAGCTGCGCGAGCAGGATTTTCTTACCTAATCCGCAGGCCACCGAGCCGCAGATTCGCACGATCTACGAGGGCTTCGGCCTCAACAGTCGGCAAATCGAGATCGTCGCCACTGCGCAGCCCAAGCGCGACTACTACTACCAATCCAGATTAGGCAATCGCTTGTTCGACCTCGACCTGGGGCCGGCCGCGCTCGCGTTCGCGGGCGCATCCACACCGCAAGACCAACGCGACATCGACCGCGTGCTGACGCAGGCCGGCGCACCCGGCTTCGCCGGCGCGTGGCTGCGCCATCGCGGCCTCGATTGGGCCGCCGACCTGCTGCCGTCCGCACCATCTGCCGCGTCCTTCCTCGCTCCCCAACCACAGGAGATTTCGCAATGAAGATTCGCCTTTTTTCCCTCGTCATCGCTGCGTTGATCGGTGTCACGTCCACCGCGCAGGCGCAATGGGTCGTCGTCGATCCAACCAACCTCGTGCAGAACACGCTGACCGCGGTTCGCACGCTGGAGCAGATCAACAACCAGATTCAGCAACTCCAGAACGAAGCGCAGATGCTCATCAACCAGGGGCGTAACCTGGCGAGCCTGCCGTTCAACGTGGTCAACCGGCTGCGCTCGACGCTGGCGACCACCCAGCAACTCATCGCGCAGGCGCAAGGACTGGCGTTCCAGGTGCAGAGCATGGACCAGCAGTTCGCGCGCCTATACCCAGAGCAGTACGCCGCGACCGTGAGCGGCAACCAGATGTACCAAGATGCCCACCAGCGTTGGCAGAACACGCTCGAAGGCTTGCAGGCCGCGATGCGGATGCAGGCGCAGGTGTCGCAGAACGTGACCGAGGACGAGGGCGTGCTGACCGATCTGGTCGGCCAGAGCCAGTCGGCCACGGGCGCCTTGCAGGCCATGCAGGCGACCAATCAGCTTTTGGCCTTGCAGGCGAAGCAATCCATTCAGGCGCAGCAGCTCCAGCTCACGCAGGGGCGCGCGGTGTCGCTGGAACTGGCGCGTCAGGCCGCCGCCGTCGAACGTGGCCGTGAGGTGACGCGACGCTTTCTCGGCACCGGCACGGCGTACACGCCGCAGTCGGTCAACTTCTACGGCAACTGACGGGCACGGCCATGAAGCACGCGCCCGTCCTGTTTGCCTTCGTGTGCCTGCTGGCGGGTTGCGACCGGCGGCAGGCGCTGTCGGTCGATGCACTGGCCGCCAATCCGGCACGGCTGCACGCGCTGCGTGCGCAGTGCCGGCATGGCGAACATGACGGCGCGTTCTGCGCGCAGGTCGCGCAAGCCGATCTGCGCCGCTTCCTTTCCGGGCGGGCCGGGCCGGATGAATACCAGACGCTGGCCGACCTGCCGCCGATCCCGGCCAGCTTCGACGATCCCAGCGCGCCGATGGAGGCACGGCCATGAACGACGTTTCGATAATCGACCACTTCCTCAACGTCTTCTCAACCTACATCGACTCCGGCTTCGGCCTGCTGCGCGGCGAAGTCGCGTTCCTGACCGCAACGCTGGTGGCGATCGACATGACGCTC
This sequence comes from Pseudomonas reactans, assembly GCF_013387025.1. Lineage (NCBI taxonomy): Bacteria > Pseudomonadati > Pseudomonadota > Gammaproteobacteria > Pseudomonadales > Pseudomonadaceae > Pseudomonas > Pseudomonas reactans. The sequence continues at coordinate 25,731 of NZ_JACAQP010000006.1, forward strand.
GCCGGTTTGTATTGGGCGCTCGGCCACGCTACCGGCCAGGGCGAAGACGTGATGGCGAAGCTCATCCGCAAGGTGCTCTACGTCGGCGCCTTCGCCTACATCATCGGCAACTTCAACATGCTGGCGAGCATCGTGTTCCGCTCGTTCGCCGGCCTGGGCCTGACGGCTACCGGCTCGACCTTGAGCATGGAGACGTTCCTGCAACCGGGGCATCTCGCCAAGACCGGCATCGACGCGGCAGCGCCGATCCTCGACCAGATCAGCGAGATGGCCGGTTTCCCCGAGGTGTTCATCAACCTCACACCCATCGTCGTGATGTTTCTCGCCTGGCTGGTGGTCATCCTCTGCTTCTTCGTGCTGGCGGTGCAGCTTTTCATCACGCTGATCGAGTTCAAGCTGACCACGCTCGCCGGCTTCGTGCTTGTGCCGTTCGCGCTCTGGAACAAGACCGCGTTCCTCGCCGAAAAAGTGCTCGGTAACGTGGTGGCGTCGGGCATCAAGGTGTTGGTACTGGCCGTCATCGTCGGCATCGGTACGGGCTTGTTCGCCGAGTTCCAGGTCACGCCCGATGAACCTTCCATCGATCATGCGCTGGTCGTGATGCTGGCCTCGCTCGCCATGCTCGCGCTCGGCATCTACGGGCCGGGCATCGCCACGGGCCTTGTGTCCGGCTCGCCGCAGCTCGGGGCCGGCGCGATGGCTGGTGCGGCGCTAGGCGCGGCGGGAACAGCCGTCGCTGTCGGCGCTGCCGCTACCGGCGTTGGCGGTGCTGTTGCTGCTGGTGCTCGCATGGCGCCGGCCGCCGCCAGCGCCATCGGCAGCGGCGCCCGTGCCGCTGCTTCGACCGCGACCGGCGCGCGGTCGGCGTTCCAAGCCGGTTCCGCCGCCGCCGGCGGCGGCGCGAAAGGCGCAATGGCTGGCCTGGGCAATGTTGCTAAGACCGGCGCGCAAGCAGTCGGCCAGAAGGCCGCCGCCGGGGTGCGCTCAGTTGGGCAGCGCGCAGCCGCCGCGTTTCGCTCGGACGGCGCGGGCGCCGCCGCATCCGGTGCCAGCGCATCCGGTCAGGCCGCGAGCGAAGCACAAGCCAACACTGCCGAGCAGTCGCAGCCCGCCTGGGCCAAGCGGCTGCACCGCCGTCAACAGATCGCCCATGCGGCGACCACTGCCGCGCACACATTGCGCGGCGGGGATGGCGGTGGCTCGGCGCAAGGCCCAAGCCTGGGCAATTCCGATTCTTGAGGAGAACGAGCCATGCGATTCAAGCGACCGCAGGTGCGCTACGCCGATACACCGCAGCCTGCCACCCCGTATCAAGCCGCCGCGCAGGTGTGGGACGAGCGTATCGGCTCGGGCCGCGTGCAGGCGAAGAACTGGCGGCTGATGGCCTTCGGCTGCCTTGCGCTCGCGCTGCTACTCGCGGGCGACCGAATTCGGCTTTCCACGCAATCGCTGGTGACGCCCTACGTGGTCGAGGTGGAAAAGGATCATGTGCGCGCTGTTGGCGAGGCAATTACGCCGTACAAACCCACGGACGCGCAGATCGCGTTCCACCTCGCGCACTTCGTCACGCTGGTTCGCTCGCTGTCCATCGACCCCATCGTGGTGCGGCAGAACTGGCTCGATGCCTATGACTACACCACCGACCGCGGCGCGGCTGTGCTCAACGATTACGCCAGCAAGAACGACCCGTTCGCTCGCGTCGGCAAAGAATCCGTGACGGTGCAGATCACCAGCGTCACGCGCGCTAGCGATTCGTCGTTCAACGTGCGCTGGACAGAACAGCGATTCATCAATGGCGCACCGGCCGGAACCGAACGCTGGAACGCCGTGATTTCCACCGTCCTGCAAACCCCGCGCACCGAGCAGCGCCTGCGCAAGAACCCGCTGGGCATCTACGTCAACGGGCTGTCGTGGAGCCGCGAACTGGATGCGTCCGAAGGAGCCAAACCATGAAATCACTGCAAACCCGTCCTCTGCCATTACCCCGGCCCGGCAGTATCGAAAGAAAAACCCGTGTTGGGCGCAGCCAACCGGACGCCGACGAAAATGAATACCGCCGGCGTTTGAACGATGGGCTGATGCTGGCTTTCCCGCTGTTTTCGCCGCGCTTCGGACTGGATCGCCAAGTCCTCTACACGGTCAGCTTGTTGACCTTGGTGGCTGCGCTCGCTGGCTGCGCCTCGCAAGGCAAGCCGCCGCCACGCATCTCGCTCGATGAGCCAGTGCAGGCGCAGCCGCTACCGGAACCGCCCAAGCCTGTCGAAGTGGTGACGGTGCCGAAAGTGTTGCCGCTGCCGGCGCAGATGAAGCCACTGCCGGAAGCGGACGAGGCCAAGCCCGCACCGGAGCCGGCCGACGAAACTGTGCGCGTGTCGCGCGCCAACGCCGAGGCGCGCATCGCGCCAACGCGCGAGGGCTACGTCAATGCGATTCAGGTCTGGCCCTTCACCGACGGCGCGCTATACCAAGTCTATGCCGCGCCGGGGCGCGTCACCGTGATTTCGCTCCAGCCCGGTGAGGAACTGGTAACGGTCGCCGCCGGCGATACCGTGCGCTGGATCGTCGGCGACACATCCAGCGGCGCCGGCAATGATCTGCGCGTGAACGTGCTGGTGAAACCCATCCGCTCCGGCCTTAAAACGAACGTGGTCATCACCACCAGCCGGCGCACCTACCTGATCGAGCTGACCTCGACCGACAAGGCATGGATGGCGTCGGTATCGTGGGAGTATCCGAAAGACCAGATGCTCGCGTTGCGGCGTCAGGATCAAGCCGCGCAAGCGGCCGCGCCGGTCGATACCGGCTTGTCGCTGGAAAAGATCCGCTTCCGCTACGCGATCAGCGGCAGCAATCCACCGTGGAAGCCGTTGCGCGCCTTCGATGACGGCGAGAAGGTCTATATCCAGTTTCCACCGGGCATCGCCCAAGGCGAACTGCCGCCACTGTTCGTCATCGGCGCGCAGGGCGACGGGCAACTGGTGAACTACCGCTTCCGCTCGCCGTACTACATCGTGGATCGGCTGTTCGGCGCGGCCGAACTGCGTCTCGGTGGAGACAAGGGCGACATGGTGCGCATCGAGCGTACGGATGGCACGCGGGGGAACTGACCATGAGCCACGACGGAATCCCGGACGTGCCGATTCCTGATGCCACGCCGAAGGTCGCGCCGGAGAATGTGGCGCTGCGAGCGCAGCCGCGCCCGGTGACACGTCTCAATCGGCGCACGCTGGCGCTGCTGACTGGTGGCCTCGGCGTCGCGGTACTGGGCGCAACGATGTGGTCATTGCAGCCGACGCACCGGCGCGGCGGCAACGAGCCGGCCGAGCTTTACAACGTGGATCGCGTGTCGAAGTCCGAAGGACTCGACCAGCTTCCCGCCGACTACTCGAAGCTGCCGCCGAAGGTGCCAGAGTTGGGGCCGCCGCTGCCGGGCGACCTGGGGCCGGCTATCGTGAACTCGCAGCAGCCAGCGGTGGCCCGCTACACGCCGCCCGGCCAGGATGCGGCGGCAGCCGAGCGTGACGCGAGGCGCAAGGAAGCCGAAGCGGCAGCGGGATCGTCGGTGTTCTTCCGCTCCAGCAACCAGCGTGCCGCTTCTGCGCCTGCGCAAGTGGCGGCTGCCGGCCCGTCATCTGGCTTGGCCGGCTTCGACCCGCAGGCCGCTGGGCCGGCCTCGACGGCGGCGCAGCCTGCCGACCCGACCACAGTGCAGAACCGGCAAGACCAGAAAGAGGTGTTCCAGAAAGCCGGAACCACGGAAACCCGTAATTCCGGCAATCTACAAATGCCGTCCTCGCCCTATCAGGTAATGGCGGGGACGGTAATCGCGGCGGCGCTGGTGACAGGCATCAAGTCGGACTTGCCCGGCGACGTGATCGGCACGGTGACGGAGCCGGTGTACGACACCGCCACCGGCCGCTATCTGTTGGTCCCGCAGGGTTCGCGCATCTTCGGCAAGTACAACAGCCAGGTCGCCTACGGGCAGAGCCGGGTTCAAGTTGTCTGGAACCGCATCATCCTGCCCGACACGTCCTCGCTGACGCTGGACAACCTTGCTGGCACCGATCCGGCCGGCTACGCCGGCCTGGAGGATGGCGTCGATTGGCATTGGGATCGCGTCTTCGCCGGTGCGGCGCTGACGACGCTGCTGGGCGTCGGCGCCGAACTGGCCGCGCCGGAGAACCGTAACGGCGATCGCGTCATCATCGCCGGCCGCGACAGCCTGCAGGACAGCGTTAATCAGGTCGGGCAGGAGATGACCCGGCGCAACCTCAACATCCAGCCCACTTTGACCGAGCGGCCGGGCCTGCCGGTGCGCATCATCGTCAACCGCGATCTGGTGCTGCGGCCCTACCAGCCGCTGTTCTTCAATCGGGGAGCTTCGCAATGAGTACGACCAAGAAGCTGCGGCTCGGGCCGCTGCCCAAGACCGAGAGCATCAAGCTGACCTTCGCCTGTCCAGCCGGCCTCAAGGCCGACCTCGACCGCTATGCGGTGCTGCACGCGCAGACCTACGGCGAAACGGTCGATGCAACGACGCTGATCCCGCACATGCTGGAGGCATTCATCGCCGGGGATCGGGGATTCAGGAAGGGAGCGGCAGTCGCCAAGGCTTCGCCGCCGAAACCGCCCTGATGCTGCGGACGAGTCCGCTAGCATCCCCATGACGGAAGCGCAGCTCACGGGCTGCGCTTCGCTTTTGAGGGCGTCTTGCGATAAGTTGGGGCTATGATGACGACGCGACCTTGCCCGCTACGACGCCCCTGCGTTTACTACCGCGAAGCGCCTATGCGGCACCTAGCTCGATAAGCAGCAAGAGCACATGGCGGTCGAAATCTGGCCTAACCTCTTGCCCCATAAGACCTTTCGCACCGCTGCATGTCCGCACTAAGGGCTTGACAGCGGACATTTTTTATGCCCATTGCCGCACATTCAGGCCGTGTTCATTGTACGTAGGCGTCTGCATTGTCTAAGGTGCAAGCATTGCCGATGGAGCGTGCTGGATGACTGCTGTTGATTTACCCGCTGTACCCCGCGTGTTGATTGCCGAGGCGGACCCCTGGTCGCGGGACCTGCTTAAGCAAGTGTTGTTGAATGTGCGCTGCGACGCACGGCTGGATGTGTGTGCGGACGGGCAGCAAGCAGCGACGTTGCTGCGAGAAAAAGCCTACGACCTGATCCTGGCCGATTGGGAGCTTCCGGGCGTCGATGGTCTGAGCCTGCTGCGCAGCGTGCGCCAGAAGCGCCGCTCGCCAGCGTTGCCGTTCATTCTGCTGAGCAGTCGCAATGACAGTGCCAGCGTGCGTGAAGCCTTGCCTCTGGCGCCCACGGCGTATCTGACCAAACCCTTGAATATGGAAGGCCTGACCCAGCGCCTGCAAGACCTGCTGCTCAACGAAGGCGAAACGGTGTACTGCGAGATTCCACCGCTGTCACCGGGCATGACCTTGCCGGTGTTCCTTGAGCGCCGCCGCGAAGCGTCCGATGGCGCGCCGTTGCGAGTCGATGTGAGAGCTGCAGTGCAGCACAGCCTCGGGCCCGAAGGCTTGGACCTCAAGCGCCTGGAAGACCAGGTGCGCGCGGACCCGCAAATCACCGCTGTGCTTATTGCGGCCGCCAACAGCGCCGGCCATCACGGCACCCCCGTTCAATCCTTGCCTGCGGCGTTGCAAAAGCTGGTGCCGGGGCAAAGCATGAACCTGATTCTCGGCCTGGCGCTCAAGCACAACGTGGTGCTGGGTGACCCGGCCCTGGTGGCCTATGCGGAGCGCCATTGGCAGTTGTCCCAGGACACCGCCGACTACGCTCGGCGGTTGGCACGCATGCTGGAGCTGGACCACGAACGTTGCTACAGCGCCGCTATCCTCCATCGGCTGGGTGACCTGGCGCTGTTGCGCTGCCTGGAAGACTGGCGCCAGGGCGGCGGTGCGCTGGATGACGAAGCGATTGGTGAGTCTCTCTACACCTTCGGCGCCGCCTATGGTTCGGCACTGCGCGCGCGTTGGCGTTTGCCGCTGGAACTGCGCCAACTGATTGCGGCGACCTACTCCCTGGAAGGCGGGGTGTATGGCCGGGATGCGTTGGTGGTGAACCTGGCCGCGCAGATGGCGCGCTTGACTGAGCATGAAGGGTTGGAAGAGGTCGCCAGGGGCAAGACTGCACGATTGCTCAAGGTCGGCTTGGCGGAACTGATGCGGGTACGCAAGGCCTGAAGTCCACACCGATCACCCTGTAGGAGCTGGCTTGCCAGCGATGGCGGTGTATCAGCCTCCACCGCTATCGCTGGCAAGCCAGCTCCTACGGGGGGCGGTGTTAGCCCGCGATGACGCGGTTTTTCCCCTGGCGCTTGGCTTCGTACATCGCCGCATCGGCGCGGGCGAACAGGCTGTCCAGGGTCGAGTCTTGCTCCGTGAGGCTGGCCAGGCCCTGACTGATAGTCACGCTGAAGGCCTGGCCTTCATAGCTGAAACTCAGTGCCTGAATCTCCCTGCCCAACCGTTCCGCCACTTGCAAGGCCATTTCCGGCGCGCAGCCGGGCAGGACGGCGGCGAACTCTTCGCCGCCAATGCGTCCGAACAGATCGCCACGGCGTAATACCCCGCGGCCGCTCTCGGCGATACGTCGCAACACCTGATCACCTTCCAGGTGGCCATAGCTGTCGTTGACGTCCTTGAAGTCGTCGATGTCCAGTAGCAGGAAGGCCAACGGCGCACCTTGGGCACAGGCCGTATCGAAGGCCTGGTTGGCGCATTCGAAGAAGTGCCGGCGGTTGCTGCTCTGGGTCAACACGTCGGTGGTCGCCAGGCGGTGCAGCTCCAACTCCAGCTGTTTCTTTTCGGTGATGTCTTCGGCCATGCCCACCACGATCAGCGGTTCGCCGGGCTCGACCTGCTGGTTGATGTAGCACTTGTCGCTCAGCCAGCGGATCTGCCCGTCGGCGGTGATGATGCGGTATTCGCGGTCTTCCACGGCGCCCTGTTCCAGCACGCGGGCCAGGCTGTGTTCGGCGTAGTCGAGGTCTTCGGGGTGAATACTGTTGCGCCATTCCCGGTGATCGGCCAGCAGCAGTCCGGCGGAACGTCCGAAAACGCGTTCATAGGCCGGGCTCACGTACAGCACACGGCGAGTTTCCCAATCGATGGCCCACAGCACCGCGTTCACGCTCACCAGCATCGAACTCAACAGCTGCTCACGCTCGCTCAACCGCTCGACTTCACCCTGGGCATGCACCAGCGCCAACAGGGTCGCAGCGGCAGCCGGACGCGGATGTTCAGCGGTGGGAGGATCAGGCAAGTAAGGATTTTCGTGAACCATCGGCACAACTCTCTCTGGGCGCGCCGCAGGTTGGAGCAGCGGTCGCTACAAGGGGCCACCATGATGGCGAAGTGTTCATTGAGAGAGGGTAATGACGGTGAAGTTCCGTCAACAGGACCGATTGCCGGTGCCCGGTAAATGACGCCAAAAAGCTGATAGGTGGGAGAGCAAGCCCTCCCACCGCACCATCAGGCTGTCGCAGGACGCAGCGAATAAGTCTTCAATTGGTGAGCGAAATCCCGCAGGGACTGGATGCCGCTGGCCTCGGCTTCATGCACCCATTCCTTGATGGCCGCCAGCATATCGTGGCCATTGGAGCTGGTCTTGAGCCAGATCTGCTGCAGCGCCAGGCGCTTCTCGTAAATCACTTTCAGCGCCTGGCTGTGTTCCAGCATGCTCTGGATACGCAGATGGTGGCGGTCATCCAGCAAGCTGGTTTCCCGCGACAGCAGACGCTTGGCGCGGTGGAACTGGTGCCGCACCGAGTGATCGACTTTTTCCAGCTCCTGCTTGACCAGCGGGCCGATGACCAACTTGCGGTACTGGGCCATGATCTGGAAACGGTTATTGAGGATCGCCATGGCGGTGTCCATGTCCAGATGGCCCTTGCCTTCCACGCGGTGGGCGATGGGCGCGACGCGTTGCACCTTGGCCAGGCGCAGGAAGCTGAAGACTTTGATCCATGCCCAGCCCATGTCGAATTCCCACTTCTTCACCGACAGCTTGGCGGAGTTGGGGTAGGTGTGATGGTTGTTATGCAGCTCTTCGCCACCGACGATGATGCCCCACGGCACCAAATTGGTCGCCGCGTCACGGCATTCGAAGTTGCGATAGCCCACGGCATGGCCCAGGCCGTTGATCACGCCGGCGGCCCAGAACGGAATCCACATCATCTGGATCGCCCAGATGGTGATGCCGATGGTGCCGAACAGCAGCAGGTCGATCACGCCCATGATCGCCACGCCCAGCAGCGGGTAGGGGGTGTAGATGTTGCGTTCGATCCAGTCTTCCGGGCAGTTCTTGCCGTAGATGCGCAGGGTCTCGGGGTTTTCGGCCTCGGCGCGGTACAACTCGGCGCCTTTGCGCATCACGGTGGACAGGCCCTTGATGACCGGGCTGTGCGGGTCGTCGACGGTTTCGCACTTGGCGTGGTGCTTGCGGTGGATGGCGGTCCACTCGCGGGTGTTCTGCGCCGTGGTCAACCACAGCCAGAAGCGGAAGAAATGTTTCAGGCCGGCATTGAGCTCCAGGGAGCGATGGGCCGAATAGCGATGCAGATAGACTGTGACCGCAACGATGGTCACGTGGGTCATCAACAGAGTGACCGCCACCAGTTGCCAGGCTGACAGGTCAAGAAAACCGTTGTACCACATAGGCTGTATGGCCCTCAGATAAAGAAAAGAACAGCTCACGCATTATCACTAAGCCTACAGAGAAAACCAGCCGCCCTTTCAGATAGGAGTGACTGGATGTTTCTTATTCTATAATCCGCAGCCTTTGTAGGGCGATTCTGTTTTTTTGGTAAGGATTACTGACCATATGCTGTTTTCATACCGAGGTGCCCTGCGTGCGGGGCTGGTATACCTGCTGGTTTCCGTTCTGTGGATCGGCGTCACTCAGCGCGTATTGATCGAGTTTCTCGATAACCAGAGTGAGCTGAACCACTGGCTGCAGGTGTGCGGCTATGTGTGGGTGGCGCTTAGCGCCCTGTTGATTTATCTGATCTGCGCCCGATTTGCCCGTACCCATCAACGGCAACAGCCGCTGAAAGAAAACCGCGAACGCCTGCGCCAGGCCGCCGCCGTGTTCGATTGCACCCGCGAAGGCGTGTTGGTCACCGACGCACAGGGGCTGATCGTACACGTCAACCGGGCGTTCATGGAGATCACCGGCTACAGCCGCGAAGACGTCATGGGGCATCAGCCCAGCCTGTTCAAATCCGGTCGCCATTCGTCGAATTTCTATCAACAGATGTTCCAGAGCCTGGAGCGCACCGGCGAATGGAGCGGTGAAATCTGGAACCGACGCAAAAGCGGTGAGATTTATCCACAGTGGCAAACCATTCGGGTCATTCACGATGACCAAGGGCAGGTCAGCCATTACGTCGCGGTGTTTTCCGACATCAGCGCCATCAAGGACTCCGAGCACGAACTGGCCCACCTCGCGCACCACGACCCGCTGACCGACCTGCCCAACCGCCTGCTGTTCACCGACCGCGCCGAGCAGGCGCTGGCCTCGGCACAAATCCACAAGCGCGGTTGTGCCCTGCTGTTGCTGGACCTGGACCACTTCAAGATCATCAACGACAGCCTGGGTCATAACGTCGGTGACCAGTTGCTCAAGTTGGTGGGCGAACGGCTCAAGGCGCTGTTTGGCCCTGGCGTGACGCTCGCGCGCCTGGGAGGGGATGAGTTCGCGGTGCTGGCGGAAAGTTGTCCACAGGTCGCCCTGGCGGCGGGCTTGGCGCAGCGCATGCTGGACGCGATGAAGCAGCCTTTCATCTTCGACGGCCACCAGCTGTTTATCAGCGCGAGCATTGGCATCAGCCTCTTCCCCAACGACGCGCTGAGTGCCGAACAGTTGCTGCGTAATGCCGACTCCGCACTGTTCAAGGCCAAGAGCGCCGGGCGCGAAGGCTACGCCCTGTACACCGAGGAACTGACCGCCCATGCGCAGAATCGCGTAGAAGTCGCCAGCGAACTGCGCCGCGCCCTCGAACAGCAGGAACTCTGCGTCTATTACCAACCCGTGCACGACCTGCACAACAGCCGTCTGATCGGCGTCGAAGCGCTGGTGCGCTGGCAGCACCCGGAACGCGGCCTGGTGCCGCCGGGGGAATTTATCCCGATCGCCGAGCGCACCGGGCTGATTGCCGAGATTGATGCCTGGGTGATGGACCAGGCGTGTCGGCAGATGTGCCAATGGCTGGCTGATGGCGCCCCGCTGAGTTTTATCGCCATCAATGTGTCCAGCCGCCTGTTTGCAAGGCGTGAGCTGTATGAACAGGTCGCCCTGGTGCTGCATGACACGGGCCTGGATCCGGCCTTCCTGGAGTTGGAGGTCACCGAGAGCGCGGTGATGGAAGACCCGGAGGTCGCGCTGGAGCAGATGCACCGTCTCCGTGAGTTGGGGCTGCGCCTGGCGATCGATGATTTTGGTACGGGTTATTCGTCGCTGCTGCGCCTCAAGCGGCTGCCGGTGCAGAAGCTTAAGATCGACCAAGGCTTCGTCGCTGGCTTGCCCTGTGATGAAGACGACGCGGCCATCGTGCGCGTGGTGATTGCCCTCGCTAAAAGCATGGGGATGCAGGTGCATGCCGAGGGCATCGAGCAGGTTGAGCAGGCGCGGTTTTTGTTGGATCAGGATTGCGATATGGGGCAGGGGTATTGGTTTGGCAGGCCGGTGCCGGCGCAGGAAATTGATTGGTCGCGGGCCCCCGTAATCGGACAGGCATGACGCGATCAATGTGGGAGCCGGGCTTGCCCGCGATGACGGATTGTCAGTCGACAATGATGTTGGCTGGCACACCGTCATCGCGGGCAAGCCCGGCTCCCACAGGGTTCAGTGGCACCCTTAAAGAAGTATTTTCGAGCTGAAAACTGTTGCAACTCCACGTCCCACCAGAAAATTCTTTCTGGTTATATAAACATTCTTAAATAGTATTTTTAAGAATATCTCCGCTTATCTACTATCGCTCTCACGCCGCAAGCAGTGCCGCCACTGCGAGGCACTATTCATTTCAGGAGCGAGACCATGAGCGCATCTCTACGTAGCGTCGACGGCCAGGACGAAGCAGCCATTTTGCGTGAGATCCAGAGCGCGTTGCGCGATCTGCGGTTTGGCGCGGTGGAAATCACTGTGCACAACGCTCAAGTGGTACAGATCGAACGCAAAGAAAAATTCCGTTTGCAGAACCCGGGTAACAAACCGAGCTAAGCACTGACGGCGATAGACCCGCACTTAATAAGAAAAAGCCAACACCCCAGAATTTTCAGGAGCTTCTATGTCGTCGATTCGCCGTTATGCCCTGGCCGCCCTGGCCAGCGCCGTGTTTGCAGGTTCCGCCGTTGCCAAGGACTACGAGTTGCTCAACGTCTCGTACGACCCGACCCGTGAGCTGTACCAGGACTACAATGCTGAGTTCACCAACTTCTGGAAACAGTCCCACCCTGGCGACAACGTCAAGATCCAGCAATCCCACGGTGGTTCGGGCAAGCAAGGCCGCGCGGTGATCGACGGCCTGCGCGCCGACGTGGTCACCCTGGCCCTGGCCGGTGACATCGACGAAATCGCCAAGCTGGGCAAGACCCTGCCGGAAAACTGGCAGACCCGCCTGCCGGACGCCAGCACCCCGTACACCTCGACCATCGTGTTCCTGGTGCGCAAGGGCAACCCTAAAGGCATCAAGGATTGGGGCGACCTGATCAAGAAAGACGTGTCCGTGATCACCCCGAACCCGAAAACCTCCGGCGGTGCCCGCTGGAACTTCCTCGCCGCCTGGGCCTACGGCCTGAAAGCCGGAGGCAGCGAAGCCAAGGCCCAGGAATACGTGAAAGAACTGTTCAAGCACGTACCTGTGCTGGACACCGGCGCTCGCGGTTCGACCATCACCTTCGTCAACAACGGTCAGGGTGACGTGTTGCTGGCCTGGGAAAACGAAGCCTTCCTGGCGTTGAAGGAAGACGGCGGCGCCGACAAGTTCGACATCGTCGTGCCGTCCCTGTCGATCCTCGCCGAGCCGCCAGTAGCCGTGGTCGACAAGAACGCCGAGAAAAAGGGCAACACCGAAATCGCCACCGAATACCTGAAACACCTGTACAGCCCGGCTGGCCAGGAGATTGCGGCGAAGAACTTCTACCGCCCACGCGATGCAAAAGTCGCCGCCAAATACGCCCAACAGTTCCCGAAACTGGACCTGGTGACTATCGACAAAGACTTCGGTGGCTGGAAAACTGCCCAACCGAAGTTCTTTAACGACGGTGGCGTGTTCGACCAGATTTACACCGCGCAGTAAGCCGAGCAACAACCCGTCCACAGAGCCCGCATTCACCTGCGGGTTTTGTGTGTCAGTTCCCTTAACCAAGGACTCTTATGTCGCGTCGTATCTCCCCCGTCATACCCGGCTTCGGGCTGACGCTGGGCTACACCGTGGTGTACCTCAGCCTGATCGTACTCATCCCCCTTGCGGCGATGTTTGTACACGCCGCTCAACTCACCTGGGATCAGTTCTGGAACATTATCTCCGCACCACGCGTGCTGGCGGCGTTGCAACTGAGCTTCAGCACCGCGCTGTACGCCGCGTTGATCAACGGCGTGATCGGTACACTGTTGGCCTGGGTGCTGGTGCGCTACACCTTCCCAGGCCGCAAGGTCATCGATGCGATGATCGACTTGCCGTTCGCCTTGCCCACCGCCGTCGCCGGTATCGCGCTGACCGCGCTGTACACGCCTAACGGCCTGGTTGGCCAGTTCGCCGCCGACCTGGGCTTCAAGATCGCCTACACCCCGTTGGGTATCACACTGGCGCTGACCTTCGTCACGCTGCCGTTCGTGGTGCGTACGGTGCAGCCGGTATTGGCCGATATCCCCCGGGAGGTCGAAGAAGCCGCCGCCTGCCTGGGCGCCAAGCCGTTGCAGGTGTTCCGTCACATCCTGGTGCCCGCGTTGCTGCCCGCCTGGTTGACCGGTTTCGCCCTGGCGTTCGCGCGTGGCGTCGGTGAGTACGGCTCGGTGATCTTCATCGCCGGCAACATGCCGATGAAAACCGAGATCCTGCCGCTGCTGATCATGGTCAAGCTCGACCAATACGACTACCGCGGCGCCACGTCCATCGGCGTGCTGATGCTGGTGGTTTCCTTTGTCCTGCTGCTGCTGATCAACTTGTTGCAGCGGCGCATCGAACGTCCATAAGGAGGCGCGGAACATGTCCCAATCGTCTATTTCCGCCGCGTCCTCGGCCAACGCTGCCCGGCGTGGCAGCGCGGCATCGCGACGTATCCTGATCGGCCTTGGCTGGCTGGTATTTGCGCTGTTCCTGCTGTTGCCGCTGTTTATCGTGGTGACCCAGGGCTTGAAGAACGGCCTCGGCGCGTTCTTCACCGCGATTCTCGAGCCCGACGCCCTGTCGGCGCTGAAACTCACGGTGATCGCCGTGGTGATTTCGGTGCCGCTCAACCTGGTGTTCGGCGTCAGCGCCGCGTGGTGCGTGAGCAAGTACTCGTTCCGTGGCAAAAGCATCCTGGTGACGCTCATCGATTTGCCGTTCTCGGTGTCGCCGGTGATTGCCGGCCTGGTCTATGTGCTGATGTTCGGCGCCCAGGGCTTCTTTGGCCCGTGGCTGCAGGACCATGACATCCAGATCGTGTTCGCCTTGCCCGGCATTGTGCTGGCAACCATCTTCGTCACCGTGCCCTTCGTGGCCCGTGAACTGATCCCGCTGATGCAGGAGCAGGGCACCCAGGAAGAAGAGGCCGCGCGCCTGCTCGGTGCCAACGGCTGGCAGATGTTCTGGCATGTGACTGTGCCGAACATCAAATGGGGCCTGATCTACGGCGTGGTGCTGTGTACCGCACGGGCCATGGGTGAGTTCGGTGCGGTGTCGGTGGTGTCCGGCCACATTCGCGGCGTGACCAACACCCTGCCGCTGCACGTCGAGATTCTCTACAACGAATACAACCACGTTGCCGCGTTTGCGGTGGCGAGTCTGTTGCTGATCCTGGCGCTCTTCATCCTGCTGCTCAAGCAGTGGAGCGAGAACCGTATTAACCGCCTGCGCGCCGGTGCGGCTGAGGAATAAGTCATGTCGATCGAAGTCCGTAATGTCAGCAAGAACTTCAACGCCTTCAAGGCCCTGAACAGCATCAACCTGGACATCCAGAGTGGCGAGCTGGTGGCGTTGCTTGGCCCGTCCGGCTGCGGCAAGACCACCTTGCTGCGCATCATCGCAGGTCTCGAGACCCCGGATGACGGCAGCATCGTGTTCCACGGTGAAGACGTCTCCGGCCACGACGTGCGTGATCGCAATGTCGGCTTTGTGTTCCAGCACTACGCGCTGTTCCGCCACATGACCGTATTCGACAACGTGGCGTTCGGCCTGCGTATGAAACCGAAGAACCAGCGCCCGAACGAAAGCCAGATCGCGGTCAAGGTGCATGAGCTGTTGAACATGGTGCAGCTGGATTGGCTGTCGGATCGCTACCCGGAGCAGTTGTCCGGTGGCCAGCGCCAACGTATCGCCCTGGCCCGCGCCCTGGCGGTGGAACCCAAAGTGCTGCTGCTGGACGAACCGTTCGGCGCCCTCGACGCCAAGGTGCGTAAAGAACTGCGCTGCTGGCTGGCGCGCCTGCACGAAGACATCAACCTGACCTCGGTTTTCGTGACCCACGACCAGGAAGAGGCCATGGAAGTCGCCGACCGTATCGTGGTGATGAACAAGGGCGTGATCGAGCAGATCGGTTCACCGGGTGACGTCTACGAAAACCCGGCGAGCGACTTCGTTTATCACTTCCTCGGTGATTCGAACCGCCTGCACCTGGGTGAAGACAAACACGTGCTGTTCCGCCCGCACGAAGTGTCGCTGTCGCGGCATGAGCTGGAAGACCATCACGCGGCGGAAGTGCGTGATATTCGCCCGCTGGGCGCGACCACGCGTGTGACCTTGAAGGTCGAAGGCCAGAGCGAATTGATCGAAGCCGAAGTGGTGAAAGACCACGACAGCCTGACCAACTTGGCACGCGGCGAGACGCTGTTCTTCAAGCCAAAGGTTTGGCAAAAAGCCTAAATATTGCGCAACATCCAATGTGGGAGCGGGCTTGCTCGCGAATGCGGTCTACCAGTTGATGAATGCGTCGACTGGTACTCCGTATTCGCGAGCAAGCCCGCTCCCACATTCTGACCTCTCTCGGCTTCAGACCGTGGCGCGTTTTCCTCTAACGGCCACCGGTCCCGAACGCTCCTCGATCTGCTGCTTGAGCGCATGCCGCAGCCCCAGCAAAAACGCCAACTCCGCCACCACAAACAACGGCCCCACGATCAGCCCCGACACGTCATCCACAAACGCCGGCTTCTTGCCTTCGTAGTAATGCCCGACGAACTGAATCACCCAACCCACCACAAACATCCCAATGCCGCTGCTGAGCCACACCAGTGTGCTCTGTGCCGCCAGCACGTGCCCGGCCCACACCGACAAGCCCATCAGCACAGTCATCAACAGCCCCAGTGCCAACTCCAGGCGCAAGTAGAACCACGCCGAAAACAGCGCGAGAAGAACGGCCGGTGAGATCCACAGCCCACCGACAGCCCATTCCGGGCGGGACAGCAGCACGGCCACCGCAACAACAATCAGCGGGATGCCGATAAAGTGGCTGGCGATGTTGCGCGGGTCGCGGTGGTAGGCAGCGTATTGACTGAGGTGATCGACGAGGCTTTTCATTGTTGTTCCTCCTGTAGGATGCTTGATCATGCCCTGTCAGCCGGTGGCGAACTGTCAGTTGGGCGACAATCTTAGGAGTTCACATGGACGCGGAACAATGGCGCTCGCGGTTGGCCACCGGTCATTGGTTCAGCCACCTGCCCGCGTCTTTTCAGCATAGCTTGCTGGCTAATTCCCGCGTGAGACAGCTCGCGGCGGGAGAGTATCTGTTCAAGCGCGGCGATCCGCCCTGCGGCTTGTATGCGGTGCTGGAAGGTGCCGTGCGGATCAGCGCGGTCAATGCCCAAGGCAAGGAAGCGGTACTGAGCCTGGTTGAATCACCTTACTGGTTCGGTGAGATATGCCTGTTTGACAGCTTGCCGCGCACGCACGATGCGCTGGCAATGGGTCCGTGCACACTGTTGCAGATACCGCAGGCGCTGATGCTCGAAATCCTCGACAAACACCCTGTGTACTGGCGGGATGTGGCGCTGCTGATGAGCCACAAATTGCGCCTGTCGTTGATCAATATCGAACAGATAAGCCTGATGCCCACGTCGGTGCGCCTGGCCCATCGGTTGCTGATGATCGCCGAAGGCTACGGTGAAATAGCCCAGACGCGCCGCGTCCTGCACTTGCCGCAGGAAGACCTGGCGGCGATGTTGGGCCTCTCGCGCCAGACCATCAACAGTCTGCTCAAGGCGCTGGAGCAGCAGGGCATCCTCGGCTTGAGTTACGGTGCGATTGAAGTGCTCGACCTGCAACGCCTGCGGCAAGCCGCAGGCGTCGACGGTTGAGCTAGGAGCCGCGATACGTGGAGAACCCGTAAGGGCTGAGTAGCAGTGGAATGTGGTAATGCTGGTCGGCCTGCTTGACCTGGAAAATGACCGGCACTTCGGGGAAAAATGTCTCGCGACCGGCGTTTTTGTAGTAATCGCCGGTCTTGAACACCACGCGGTACTCGCCGGGCTTCATGGCTTGGTTGGCCGGGAACAGTTCGGCGATGCGCCCCTGCTGGTTGGTGACACCTTCGGACAGCGACTGCCAGTGATCGCCTACGTGTTGCTCCAGGGTGACGCTGACACCGGCAGACGGCAGGCCGTTTTCCAGGTTGAGCACGTGCACGCTCAGGGGGTTGCCGTCCGCGAATGCCAGATTGCACAGGCTGCTCAGGCTGAGGGCGGCGAGGGTCATGCTTAGGGTTTTCATCGAGAGGTCCTTTCGAAGGTGGGGTCAGGGGGTGATGCGCAAGCCCAGTTGCTCGGCAGCCTTGATAGCGCAGGCTTCGTCCTGCGCCGCGCCGCCGGCACCGGCGATGCCGAGTGCACCGACCAGTTCAGCGTCGGCGAACAACGGCACGCCGCCACCGAGCAACAGCAATTCGGGCAAGCTGTTAAGGTTGGCCGCTTCGGGGTTGTTGCGGGCGCGCTCGGCGAACAAGCGAGTCGGGGTTTTTGTCGATAGCGCGGTGTATGCCTTGCGTTGGCTGGCGAGACTGTTGTGCGGGCCAACGCCATCGGCTCGCAGGCTCAGCAATGGATTACCGCCCCGGTCGAGTACGGTAAGTGCCGCCGTGCACTGCGCCAGGCTGGCGTCTGCCAGTTGGCGTGCGGTGTGCAAATCCAGGTCGGCGTGGCGCGGCAGCGGTGGTGCTGCCAGGACGCTGGCGCTGATGGCGAAGCTCAAGAACAAGGCATTGCGGTACATGGGAACGGCTCCAGAAAGCAGGCCGTTACCTTAGCCAGCGGTCTCGCTCAAAAGCCGAACAATTCGATTACAGGTTTGTAATGAACCAAGAGGTAGGCATGCAGGTGTTGTTAGTGGAAGACCAGCCGAAATTGGCGCAACTCATGGCCCAGGGCTTGAGTGAGGCCGGCTTCGCAGTAGAAGTCGCAGCCAATGGCATGGCAGCTCAGCGGTTTGTGGAAAGCACTGACTATGACTTGGTGATCCTGGATGTAATGTTGCCGGGTTTGAATGCCTGGAAGTTGCAGCAGTCGATTCGCAAGAAGGGCGAGACGCCGGTGTTGTTCTTGACGACCCCGGAAGGAATCGAGGACCGTCTGCGCGGGTTGGAACTGCATGAGGATGATTACTTGCTCAAGCCGTTTGAGGCCAAGGCCTTGGTGGCGCGGGTGAAGAAGGTGTTGCGGCGTGATCGTGCGCGCTGATTGATCCGGCATTTTCAATAACTGGGCCACCGCCATCGCAGGCAAGCCAGCTCCCACATTTGGAATGCATTCCCCTGTGGGAGCCGGGCTTGCCCGGCGATGGGGCCATCACGAACACCGCAAATCCACCTACCGCAACCCATCCCTGAACTGCCCCGGCGTCATCCCCGTCCAGCGCTTGAACGCGCGGTTGAAACTGCTGGTATCAGCAAACCCCAGCAAATGACTGATTTCCGCCAATGAGCACTGCGGATCCCGCAGATGCAGCAACGCCAGATTCTCGCGGCATTCATTCAGCAGCGCATCAAATCGACAGCCTTCGTCCGCCAGGTGGCGCTGCAAACTGCGCAGGCTCAGGTGCAGCGCCTGGGCGACGCGCTCGGCGCTCGGTTCGCCGTCGGGCAGCTGCGCTTCGATCACCCGGCGGACCTTACGTTCCCAGGTCAGCGGTTGCAGTTGGGCGAGGGTGCGCTTGAGCACGGTTTCGTTGTGTTCGGCCAGTTCGGGGTTGGCGTCGTCCAGGTGGCTGTCGAAATCCTGGGCGGCGAACTCCAGGCGGTCCTCTTCAGCGCCAAAAAATACCGGCGCGCGAAACACCGTGTGCCAAGGCTTCGGGTCAGCAGGCTCAGGCCTTCGCAGGTACACCGCCAGCGGCGCGTACTCGCGGCCGAGGCGATTGCGACAGGTACGCACATAGATCGCCGCAAACGCGTCGATGGCTTCGAAGGCTGGCGTCGGGCTGCCCGGTAGTTGCAGCAGGCGGAACCGATAACGTTCGCCATCGCCGCTCAGCTCCAGGCTCAAGGCATCGCTGACCACCTGGTGATACCGCACGATGCGCTCGAACACCTCGCGCAAGCTGCCACTGGCCACCAGCGCATACCCCAACGCATGAAACGTGGTGGGGCTGACAAACCGCGACACCCGCAAGCCAATCGCCGGATCACCGCTGGCCTGTACCGCCAACTCCCAGAGACGCGTGGTGGCCGACAGCGGGTAGCGCGCATTGGGATCGTCCATCTGTTGCGGATCGAGCCCGGCTTGCAGGCACAGCGCGGCGCTGTCGAGGTCCAGGGCGTCGAGCTGCTTGCGCAGGGCGCGGGTCCAGCTGGCGAGGGAGGTGGGTTCGGTCATGGCGATTGGCGCGTGCGGTCAACAGGTTGGCGTCCGGGGCTAGCATCCTGCGAGGTCGCCTGGGGCAGGATGTGAGCACCAATAAGCAAGAGGATGGAAGCATGGACGGTACTTCTGCAAGTCCCCAGCCGATGAACGCACAACAGCGCTCCGCGCATATCCGTGAAGTGGTGCTCGCCGAAGGCGTGCGCCTGCGCCAGCAACACCCCTGGCTGCTGCATCAGGACGCGTTGGGCGCGGGAATCCTGGCGGTTGCGCTGTTCGGCATGGTGGGTTCGGCGGCGCTCTACCTCACGGGCCATATGGCCTGGTGGGCGTGCCTGCTGCTCAACGCGTTCCTGGCCTCACTGACCCACGAGCTGGAACACGACCTGATCCACAGCATGTACTTTCGCAAGCAGCGCCTGCCGCACAACCTGATGATGGGCCTGGTGTGGCTGGCGCGGCCGAGTACGATTAATCCGTGGGTGCGCCGACACCTGCACCTCAACCATCACAAGGTGTCCGGCACCGAGACCGATATGGAAGAGCGCGCGATCACCAACGGCGAGCCCTGGGGGTTTGCGCGGCTGCTGATGGTTGGGGATAACGTCATGTCGGCCTTCATTCGCATCCTGCGGGCCAAGACCTGGAAGCACAAACTGACAATCCTCAAGCGCTCGCTGTTGGTGTATGCACCGCTGGCGCTGCTGCATTGGGGGGCGTGGTATGTGTTCCTCGGTTTTCATGCCGCCAACGGCATCGCCAGCCTGCTCGGCGTGCCCATCGAGTGGTCAGCCGGCACTTTGCAGATGATGCACGTGATCGATATCGCCGCCGTGGTGATCATCGGCCCCAACGTGTTGCGCACTTTTTGCCTGCACTTCGTCAGCTCCAACATGCACTACTACGGCGATGTGGAACTGGGCAATGTGATCCAGCAGACCCAAGTACTGAACCCGTGGTGGATGTGGCCGTTACAGGCGTTCTGCTTCAACTTCGGCAGCACGCATGGCATCCACCATTTTGTGGTGAAAGAACCGTTTTACATCCGCCAGATGACCGCCAAGGTGGCGCACCAGGTGATGGCTGAGATGGGCGTGCGCTTCAATGATTTCGGTACGTTTGCGCGGGCCAATCGGCTGGAGCCGCAGGCGCGCACAAACGCGGGGCTTAGTCCGGCTGAAACGGCGATGCGCTGAGTATCACGCCGGTTTCTTCCACGTATTGCTGCCAATGGTCGATGAGCGTGGCCAGCTTGTCCGGGTGACGCTGGGCCAGGTCGTGAATCTCGCCGGGATCCTGGCCCAGGTCATACAGCTGCCATGTCGCCGGGCCTACCGGGCCGGGGATGTACACGGCCTTCCACTGGCCCTGGCGAATGGCCCGGCGCCCGAACAGCTCCCAGCCGGTGACGGTGTGCTCGTCGTGCACCTGGGCGGTTTCGCCCGACAGGAAGCCCAGCCACGACTTGCCCCGCAGTGGCGCCACTGACTTGCCGCGCCATTGTTGGCCCGGATGGCGCACACCGGCCAGGTCCAGGAGCGTCGGCGTGATGTCCATCACCGTGCCAAACCCATGGCTGATCCGGCCTTCAAGTGCCAGCCGAGGGTAGTGCACCAGTGCCGGCACCCGAATCCCGCCCTCGGTGGTAAAGGCCTTGAACAGCCGTGACGGGGCGGTTGCCACTTGAGCCCACGAGGGGCCGTACCAGACGTAGGAGTTGGCACGCCCGATGTTCTCCAGGCTGTTGTCGTAGTGCTGGTTGAGGTAGGTCAGCAGCTCGGGGCCGAACTTGGGGAAGGCTTCCAGCAGTGCCCCTTCGGCGCCGTTGTCGGACATGAACACGATGAACGTGTTATCCAGTTGACCCTGCTGGCGCAGGTACTCCACCACCCGGCCGATGTTCCAATCCATGCGCTCGACCATGGCCGCATACACTTCCATCGCCCGCGCCGACACCTGGCGCTGTGCGTCGGTCAGGGCGGCCCACTGGGTATTCAATTCGATCAGTGGGTGGGGTTCGACATTCGCGTCGATCAGTCCCAGGGCCTTGAGCTTTTCCAGGCGTTCCAGGCGCAGCACCTCGGGCCCGGCGTCGTAGCGGCCACGGTATTTGTCGACGATTTCGGCGGGTGCCTGCAACGGCCAGTGCGGGGCGGAGAATGGCAGGTAAGCGAAGAACGGTCGCGCCTGGTCGCGCTCCTTGAGGTAGTGCAGCAACTTGTCGCCAAAGGCGTCGGATGAATAGAAATGTTCAGGCAGTTGCTCGACGAAAGCGTCGTCTTCGATATACAGCGCAGGCGTGGATTTGAGCAGGCCGGGCGTCGTCTCGTCGTAGGGCGGTTCGAAACCATAGTGGTTGGCCGCGCCGGGCAACAGCGCAAAGGAGCGCTCGAAACCCCGTGCGTGGGGCGCGAGTTCCGCGGTCAGGCCCAGGTGCCATTTGCCGCTCATCAGGGTTTGGTAACCGGCGTCGCGCAGCAGCTCCGGCAATGTCACGACTTTATCGTTCAGGTAGCCCTCATAGCCGGGTTTGCCGATCAGATCGGGCGTAAGCGCCTCGGCCATGGTGCCAATGCCGGCGATGTGGTGGTCGGTGCCGGTGAGTAGCATCGAACGGGTGGGTGAGCAGGTGGGCGCGGTGTGGAAGTCGGTCAGGCGCAGGCCGTTCAGGGCCAGGGCGTCCAGGTGCGGTGTGGCGATTTCCCCGCCAAAGGCGCCGAGGTCGGAAAACCCCATGTCGTCGGCCAGAATCACAAGAAAGTTGGGACGTTGCGGCATCAAGGCACTCCTCTTTCAGCAGGCAATAAAGGCCAGGGGCAGGTCGCGGATCTGTTCGCGTACTGGTGGCTGGTAGTGGTCATCATTTGTCAGCTCGTGCAACAGTTCCTCACGCAATTGATGGAACTCGAAACTGCTGCGTTGGCGCGGATGGGGCAGGGTGACTTGCACCACCTGTTTGATCCGGCCTGGCCTTGGCTCCATCACCACGACGCGGTCGGCGAGGAAAATCGCTTCTTCCACGTCGTGGGTCACCAGTACTGTCGTGATCCTGGCGCGAGCGCGAATCGCCAGCAGTTCGTCCTGCATCTGCTGGCGTGTCAGTGCATCGAGGGCGCCGAAGGGCTCGTCCAGCAGCAGGATGCGGGGGCTGGCCACTAGGCCTCGGGCAATTGCCACGCGTTGCGCCATGCCGCCGGAAAGCTGGTGGGGATAGGCACGCGTAAAGTCGGTCAGGCCCACCAACTCGATAAAATCACGGATCCGTTGGTTGCGCTCGGCTTCGCCAAGTGGCTCGTTGACCAGCCCCAGCCCAATGTTTTGCGCCACGGTCAGCCACGGGAACAGGCGGTGTTCCTGGAACACAATGCCGCGCTCACCGCCGATGCCGCTCACGGCTTTGCCGTCCACCTGGATCTGGCCGCGGAACTGTGTGTCCAGGCCCACCAGCAGGCGCAACAGAGTGGATTTGCCGCAACCGCTGGAACCGACAATCGCGACGAATTCGCCTTCGGCAATCTCCAGGTTGAATTCACGGATGGCCTCCAGTTCGAAGCCGTCGACGTCAAAGCTCTTGCCCACATGGTTGAAGCGGACGATAGGTGCGTTCATGCGTGTCTCCAGCGGGTGGCGCGGGTTTCGATGCGTTGGCCGATAAGGTTGAGGGCGGCGCCGGTGAAGCCGACCAGGAGCATGCCGCTCATGATCAGGTCCATGCGCAACAACTGTTGGGCGCCAATCATCAGGCTGCCGATGCCGCCGTTGGAGGGCATGAAATACTCAGCGCCGATGGTGCCCAGCCACGCGTAGATCAGGCTGAGGCGCAGGCCGGCGAAAATCCCCGTCGCAGCGCCGGGCAATACCAGGCGGCGCAGGCGCTGGAACAGGTTCAGGCGCAGCACCTGCGCCGCTTCGCGCAATTGGGGTGATAGGTTCAACACGCTGCGCTGGGTGGCGATAAATAACGGGAAGAACGCGGCGAGGGCGATAAACACCCACTTGGCCAACTCACCCAGGCCGAACCAAGCGGTGAGCAACGGTACCCAGGCGAAGATCGCAATCTGGCGCAGGGCCGACAACGTCGGTCCGAGAACGCGCTCGCTGCGCCGCGACAACCCCAGCCACAGGCCCATGGCAAATCCCAGGCTGGCGCCGAGGACCAAGCCGCCCAGCGTACGGCCCAGGCTTTTGCCCAAGGCACCGGACAAGCTGCCATCCAGCACGCCCGTCACGGTGGTGTGCAGGACTGTCCATGGGCTGACCAGAATGTTCGCGTCCACCCACTCCTGCTGGGTTGCCAATTGCCACAGCGCCAGTAACCACAGCGGCAGCAGCCAGGGCTGCAGGCGCTGCCAGCCTTGATAACGCGGGCCCTGACGAATCTGTGCCGTTGCCGGATGGGGCCAGTGCACCCATTTGCGATCAAGCCAGCCAATGCCGCGATCCATCACCACGCCCAACACGCCGATGACTGCGATGCACACGAAGACAATATCGAGCATGAACAATTGGCGGGCCCACACCATCAAGTAACCAATGCCTTCGCTGGACGCCAACAGCTCCACGGCCAGTAATGAGGTCCAGCCGGCGGCCAGTGCCAGGCGTATGCCGGCCATAAACGCCGGGAGCGCGGCCGGCAGGATCAGCCGACGAATCAGCAGGTGAGTGGGCAGGCGCAGCACGCGGGAGGCTTCACGCAGGTTGGGCTGGGTATCGCGCACGCCCACCAGGGTGTGCAGGGTGACGGGCACTACGATTGCCTTCACCAGCACCACCAGCTTCAAGGTTTCGCCGATACCGAAAAACACCATGAACAGGGGGATCCAGGCCAGGGTCGGGATTTGCGCCAACGCGCTGAACGTCGGGAACACCAGGCGCTCGGCCCGCGCGCTGAACCCCAGCAGCGCACCCAGTAACGTCCCGGCGGCGATGCCCGCCAGGAGTCCCCAGAACAAGCGCTGCAAACTGATTGCCAGGTGAGTCCATAACTCGCCACCGGCCAGTTCCACTGCACTGCTCCATACCAGTGAGGGCGGCGGCAGAATCTGCTCGCTCATCCAGTGATTGCGGCTGGCCAGCCACCACAGCGCGAACAGCATCAGGGGCAACAACCAGGGTAGCAGCCGTTCTCCCAGTTTTGGCCAGCGCTGCGCTCCACCTTGACGGGGAGCGGCCAGAGGCAGGCTCAACAGTGATATTCGGGCCATGGAGGACCTCCGTTGTCGCCGATGGCGTTATGTGATTTTGATCTTACAGAAACGCAATCAAGATGATTTAGGGATAAGAGAAATCATTTAATGCCTCAGCCGGGCACGCATCCAATGCATTCGGAGAATATTTTCCATGCTGTTCATGCATAGGCCCCTGTTGCCTGCGTTTTAAGCCTCATAGTTCTAAAAGCTATTAAATTGTGAATTTATAGTATTTAAAGTTTTGTGTGGGTTGTGCCTACTTTCTGCTCCCCGGGTGACCGTCCCCCACAGGAGCTGCACGTATGAAACTGCCTTTCAAACGCTTGATTGCATTGTTCGCGGGTACCGCCCTGGCCGGGTGGGTACAGGCCGCCGAGCTCAAGGAAATTCGCATTGCCGTACCCGACCTCAGTGCGGGCAGCCAACACAGTGGGGGGGGTATCACGGATGTACTGCGCGACCAGCAGATCTTCGAGAAAGCCTTTGCCGACCAAGGCATCAAGATCCAGTGGAACTACTTCAAGGGCGCAGGGCCGGTGATCAACGAGGCCTTCGCCAATGGTCAGCTGGACCTGGCTTATCTTGGCGACCTGGCGGCAATCATCGGTCGTTCCAATGGCCTGGATACCCGCCTGCTCAGCGCCACCGCACGGGGCGTGAAACAGTACCTCGGCGTGGTTCCGGGCTCTGGCATCAAGACCCTGCAGGACCTCAAGGGAAAGCGCGTGGCGGTGTTCCGTGGCACCGCCACCCAGCTCTCGTTTAACAGCGCCCTGGCCAGCCAGGGCTTGAGTGAAAAAGACCTGAAAGTCATCAATCTGGATTTCAGCGCCGCGAGTGCCGCGCTGGCCGCCAGGCAGATCGACGCCACGTGGGGCAGTTCAAGCCTCAGTGCACTGCAGGCCAAGGGCCTGGCCGAATTGCCACTGACCACCAAGGACCTCGGCGGCGCGGGCAGCATCCAGGCCGTATTGGTGGGCAGCGGCAAGTTCGTCGACGAGCACCCCGACGTCGTGGCCAAGTTACTCAAGGCCCAGCAGCAAGCAGTGCAGTGGTTGACCGATGACAACAACAAGCAGGCCTATATCGACCTGGTGTCGGGGCTGGCGAGTTATCCACCGGTCATCCTGGCCAATGACCTGAAAAACGAGAAGCTCAGCGAGCTGTTTCCCTCGACCCTTGACCCGGTGTTCCTCGGCAAATTGCAGGAGTCGGTGGACCTGGCGACCAAGGAGCGGCTGATACGCAAGTCGTTCCAGGTGAGTGACTGGGTGGCGCCGAATCTGCAGGCGGCGGGGCTCTAAGGGGCGTCAGACCGCCACGCTCACGTCTTGGCGGTCCACTTGCACCAGCGTCTCGATCATCGCCTTTGCCGCGGGCGACAGGCGCGAGCCGGTGCGGCTGACCACCCCGCACCGCGCACTCATGGTGTCCAAGTTCTGCGGCAGGTTGCGCCAGTGCAGCAGCACCAGCGAACCCTGGGCGATGTCCTCGGCAAATGCCTCTTCGGTGCCTACGCCAATGGCATTGGACTGCAGCACGATCTTCACCAGCGCCGGGAAGTGCTCGGTCTGGATGCTGGGTGAAAAGTCCATGCGCCCGCTGAGGTTCGCCAGCAGTTTGCGGATGCCCTGGGAGATCAGCGGCGACGCCAGCGGATAGTCGAACATATCGTTGGTCGACAGGCTGTCCTTGGCCAGCAGCGGGTGCCCCGGACGGCAGAAAAATACGCCACGCTTGGGGCTCAGCGCGCGGGTCTGGAAGTTTGGATCGTTTTCGAACTGGCGGATGTCGGCAATGAAGAACTCGATTTCTTCACGGCTCAGGGCGCGACTGAGTTTTTCCCAGTTATCCACCTGGAAACTGGTACGGACTTTCGGGTGCGCGGTGATAAAGCGTGCCACCGCATCGGGTACCAGTTTCACCGCGGGCGCCGGGCCGGTACCAAAGCGCAGGTCGCCGGCATCGAGCTTGGTCATGCGCGTCACTTCACTGCTGAGCAAGGCGGCACCGTGCACCAGGCTCAGGGCATGTTGCAGCACCACCTGGCCTTCGGGGGTGGGGCGCAAGTCCTTGTTGCCTCGGTCCACCAACACGCAGCCAAACTCTTGTTCCAGGCCCTGAATGCTGCGGCTGAACGCGGGTTGGGTGATGCCCATGGCGTCCGCAGCACGTACAAAACTGCGGTGTTCGTTGAGGGCGATGAAGTAGCGCAGTTGGCGAAGATCCATATGCTTTCCCGGCATCTTAAAAATAGGTCGAAGGCATTTGCGACCGAGGGAGCTGAGGTTTTAAATGCAAGCTCTTATTCCGTCAACGAAGCATTGATTCATTTGCTAGATCTAAATTGCATATGAATAGAGCGTTGTCGGATAGCGTCCCCACCATCAGGCACATGAGGGTCACCACAATGAGCAATGCCGCATTCGCTGTTCAACCCATCACCCAGGCGCTGGACATTCACCCCATCGGCGGGCGCATTGGCGCCGAGATCCGGGGGATCAAACTGTCCGGCGACCTGGATGCCGCTACCGTCGAGGCCATCCAGCAGGCCCTGGTGCAGTACAAGGTGATCTTCTTCCGCGAGCAGACCCACTTGGATGACCAGCGCCAGGAAGCCTTCGCGCATCTGCTCGGCGAACCGATTGCCCACCCGACCGTACCGGTGCGTGACGGCACGCGTTTCCTGATGGAGCTGGACGGCGGCCGTGGCCAGCGCGCCAACTCGTGGCACACCGACGTGACCTTCGTCGACGCCTACCCCAAGGCCTCGATCCTGCGTTCGGTGCTGGCGCCCAAGTCCGGTGGCGACACGGTCTGGGCCAACACGTCCAGCGCCTACAATGACCTCAGCCCAGAGCTGCGAACATTGGCGGACAACCTGTGGGCGGTGCACAGCAACGAATACGACTACGCCGCGCGCAAGCCGGATGTGTCGGTGGAGACGCTGGAGGAGTACCGCAAAGTGTTCACCTCCACCGTTTACGAAACCGAACACCCGGTGGTGCGCGTACACCCTGTCAGCGGCGAGAAAACCTTGTTGCTGGGGCACTTCGTCAAACGCCTCAAAGGGTATTCCCAGGCGGACTCGACGCAGCTGTTCAACCTGTTGCAGAGCTACGTCACCCGCCTGGAAAACACCGTACGCTGGCGTTGGAATACCGGTGACGTAGCGATCTGGGACAACCGCGCCACCCAGCATTACGCGGTGGATGACTACGGCACCCAGGAGCGTATCGTGCGCCGGGTGACGCTCAAGGGCGATGTGCCGGTGGGGGTGCAAGGGCAGGCCAGCAAGACCACCAAGGGCGCGTGATTACCACACGCCGATCTGCACCACCTTGTCCGCTTCCGGCTCTCCATAACGAAACCGTTGGCCACGCAGATCGATCTCTGTGTGGCTGATGGTGGTGCGCCGCTTCAAACCACGCAGCCATTCGAACAGATAGCCCGAATGGGTCTCGCGCACATCGGCATACGCCGGGTCGGCCCCCAGGTCATGCAGTTCCTGCGGGTCGTTTTCCAGGTCGAACAGTTGCGGGCGAAAGCCATCATATGCCAGGTATTTCCAGCGCTCGCTGCGCACCATCGTCATGCGGCATCGGTCGATGGGCTGCTCCAGCCGCTCGCGGGCCGGGGCCTGGAAGGCGTAGTCATATTCGGCGATGGCGTAGCGTCGCCAGGTGCTTTGCGTTCGGTGCAACAGTGGGATCAGCGAGCGGCCTTCCAGGCGATGGTCGGCAGCAGGCAGCCCCAGGGCGTCGAGGAAGGTCGGCAGCGCATCAATGGTTTCCACCAGGCGGTCGTCGACGGTGCCACGGCTGGCATCGGCATTGGCGCGTGGGTCGCGCACAATCAATGGCACGCCCACGGCCTGCTCCAGCAGGAACTCTTTCTCCCCGAGGAAATGATCGCCAAGGAAATCGCCATGGTCGCTGGTGAACACGATCAGCGTGTCGTCCCAGTGTCCATGGCTTTGCAGAAAATCGAACAGCCTCCCGAGTTGGTCATCGATCTGTTTGATCAGCCCCATGTAGGTCGGGATCACCGTGAGGCGTACCTCATCACGGGAAAAGTTGAGGCTCTCCTGGTGCTGGCGAAACGCTTGGTAAACCGGGTGATCGCTGGGCTGCCCGGGCTGAATGGGCGCCTGGATGTGCTCGGCGCCATACAGCGCGTGGTACGGCGCGGGGGCGATGTAGGGCCAGTGCGGCTTGATGTAGGACAGATGCAGGCACCACGGCTGCCCGGCTTGTTCCTGGATAAAGTCGATGGCGCGGTCGGTGGTGTAGACGGTTTCCGAATGCGCCTCGGCTACCCGCGCCGGCAACCCGGCATTGCGCATGTGCCAGCCGCTGAATATTTCACCGTTCTGGCCTTCTGCGGCGTTGGCCCAGTCGTGCCAGGGGTTGGTGCCGCTGTAGCCTTGCTTGCGCAGGTAATGGGTGTAGGGAGCGGACTCGCGCTTGTCGGCGAACAACGGGCTGTCAGGGTAAATGCCGTCGTGACGCACATACGCGTCAAAGCCGACCTCGTTCAGTGGCTCGGCCTGGGCACTGTGGGGGTCGATCTTCAGGCGCTGCAAAGCGTCCAGGTTGGGTGTGGCGTGGGTCTTGCCCACCAGCGCGGTACGGATGCCGTGGGGGCGCAGGTAATCGCCGATCGTCAGCTCTTCCAGCGGCAGCGGCACCCCGTTCCACGCCACCTGGTGGCTGCTGACATAGCGTCCTGTATAGGCCGACATCCGCGACGGTCCGCAAATGGTGCCCTGGGTGTAGGCGCGGCTGAAGCGCACGCCGGCGGCGGCGAGTCGGTCGATATTCGGCGTGTGCAGATGGGCGTGGCCGTAGCACGACAGGTAATCGCGGCGCAGTTGGTCGCACATGATGTACAGCACATTGCGCACGGGTTGGGGTTGAGACATGAGGGTTTACCGAACGGAGGACAGACGGCTTTTTTCGCCGTTCGCGCAGGGGCTGGCAAGTGCATTTGGGGACTGGGTTTGATGCAGTCCATGCATGGGTCAGACAGCGAAATTTTCCAGCGCACACACATCCTCATCCAGCGCATCAATCTCCTTGATCTGCTCGATCATTGCCTCCGCCAGCGGTGATAACCGGTATCCGGCGCGGCTGACGATGCCGTAGCGGGTGTAACGCTCCTCCAGGTCTTCGGCGAGGCCGTCGATCTTCAAACACACCAATTCGCCCCGGGCCATGTGCAGCACATCGCTGTTGGCACTGACGATGCCGATGGCATCGGAACGCAACACTACCCCCATCAGGCTATAGCCGTTTTCGCATTCCACATTGGGCAGGTAATCGGGTCGGCCGCTAAGGTCGACGATGACCTTGCGCAGGTTGGGCGGGCGGATCGTCACGGCCAGTGGATAACTCATCAACTCGGCGGCGCTCACGCTCTCGCGCCGGGCCAGGGGGTGGCCAGCGCGGCAGCAGAAGTTCCAGCGGCGTGGGCGCAGGCGATGGGTGTGATAGTCAGGGTTGGCTTCGAAGTGGCGGGTATCCGCGACAAAGAACTCAAACTCTTCGCTGAGCAAACGCTTGCCCAAACTTTGCCAGTCATCCACCTGGAACAACACGCGTGCCTTGGGGTAGCGCCCGATAAAACTGCCGATGGCGCGGGGAATCAACCCGGCCGCAGGTGCAGGGCCACAACCGAAGCGCAACTCACCGGCCTCCAACCCGTTGAACTGACTGATCTCGTTGGCCAGTTGTTGGGCACCGCTGACCAGGCGTCGAGCATGTTCCAGCAGCACCTGGCCTTGCTTGGTGGGCGCCAGATCCTTGCGGCCGCGGTCCACCAGTTGGCAACCGGCCGCATGTTCCAGGGCCTGGATGCTGCGACTGAACGCCGATTGCGACAGGTTCACGGTCAACGCCGCGGCGACAAAACTGCGTTGTTCGGCAAGGGCGATGAAGTGGCGGAGCTGGCGCAAATCGATATGCATTTTTCACATCAAAAATATCGGGGAAATGCATTGGCTATGCATTAGGTCGACTCCTTATAAAGGCTATCTCTTATGCAGTAAATGTTCGCAAAAACATAAATAAATAACCTAAGGGAATATGAGTTGTTGGGTATTTCCTGGTTCCGGAGCCGCTTATGAGTGTGTTGAAGCCTGCTGTACCTTGCTCTCCCTGGAGGCTCAAGCGCCTGCCCCTGGCCTTGTTGCTGGCCGGCAGCGCCAGTTGGTCATCCAGCCACGCGGCCGAGGTGAGACCTCCGGTACCTGAGGGTGAGAGCGCCAGCGGCCAACTGGAAACCGTCACGGTGACCGCCCGCCGTCGTACCGAAAGTGCGCAGGACGTGCCGACGCCCATGAGCGTGGTGGGCGGCCAGGCACTGGAGAGCCAGCGTGTCTACCGCATCCAGGATTTGCAACAACTGGTACCCAGCGTCAACGTTGCCTACATGCATGCGCGCCAGTCCAGCGTGTCGATCCGTGGTCTGGGCAACAATCCGGCCAGCGATGGCCTCGAAGGCAGCGTGGGGTTGTACATCGACAACGTGTATCTCGGCCGGCCAGGGATGGCCGTGTTCGACCTGATGGACATCGAACAACTCGAGGTGTTGCGCGGGCCCCAAGGTACGTTGTTCGGCAAGAACACCACTGCCGGGGTCATCAACATCAGTACCCGTGCGCCCAGTTTTACCCCTGAGCGCAGCATCGAGACGTCGTTGGGCGAAGACGGCTATTTCCAGACCAAGGGCACGATTTCCGGCCCGCTCACCGATGACCTGGCGGGACGTTTTTCGGCCTATCGCACGCGCAGCGATGGCGACATCAAGAACGAGCACGACGGCCATGATCTCAATGGCGGTTCACGTCAGGGCTTTCGCGGGCAACTGCTGTACAAACCGAGCGATACATTCAACCTGCGCTGGATCGGCGACTACAACGAAGAGGATTCCAGCGCTGGCACCCGCGTGCTTTACAGCACCGGACCGACGATCAATGGCACCAACCTCTACGAGTCCCGCGCTGCGGCGGCTGGCGCAACGCTGGTGGACGGCACCCACCGCAAGGTCAATCTGGACAACGACCAGCATGTCACGGTGTTTCAGGGCGGTACGTCCCTGGAAGCCAACTGGACGCTGCCGAGTGATTTCACCCTGACCTCGGTCAGCGCCTACCGCTGGTGGAATTTCACACCGCGCAATGATGACGGCCTCAACGTGCCGGCGTCCTATAACGCCGGGGTGTCGGTGGAAGATAAGCAGTGGTCCCAGGAGTTTCGCCTGGCTTCGCCAACCGGCGGGTTTTTCGACTACGTGCTGGGTGCCTATTACTTCGGTAACGCGCTGGACAACAAATCCTTTGCCTATTACGGGCCCCAGGCCGACATCTGGAACGGTACGGCGACGGGGGCTCTGGCCAACGTCAGCAGCGTGGGCAACGGGCACATCCGCACCGACAGCTTCGCACTGTTTGCCCAAGGGACCTGGCACCTCACCGAGCGCCTGGATTTCACCGCCGGCCTGCGTGGTACGTATGAAGAAAAGAGCGCCTGGGTGACTCGCAATGCGCCGGTAGGTGGCGCGGCTGTCACGGGCGCGGCCGCCACGGCCCGCCGTGGGCGTGCCGGGGCCTACGACTCCGGCGACCTCAACCAGTACAGCACCAGCCCTTCGGGCCTGCTGAACCTCAGCTATCGCTTCAATGAAAACCTGCTGGGCTATGCGACCCTGTCCCATGGCGAGAAATCCGGTGGGGTCAACCTGGCGGTGGGCTCGGCGCCAACGGCCGGCGCGGACTCGCTGCTGGTCGGTACCGAACGGGCCAACAACGCCGAACTGGGCTTTAAAAGCACGCTGTGGGACCGACGCCTGCAACTCAATGCGAACGTATTCTGGACCCAGGTCAATGGCTATCAGACCAACGCCTACGACCAGAACAACCGGGTGCAGTACCTGACCAACGCCGGTTCTGTGCGTTCGCGTGGGGTGGAAGTGGAAAGCACCCTGGTTCCCATCAAAGGGCTGACGCTGAACGTGAATGGCTCGTTCAACGATGTGAGCTACCTGTCCTACAAGGACGCCCCGTGCCCACCGGAAGTCAGCCTGCGCCCGGGTGCTCCGGCCTCCTGTGACCTGACAGGGCACCAAGTGGTGGGCGCGTCGAAATGGATCGCCAATGCCAATGGCGAGTACAAGTGGAACCTGGACAACGGTTTCGAACCCTACGTCACCGCCAGTTATGCATTCCGCTCCAAGGCCGTGGGGACGGTGGAGGACTCCGACTACGGGCAGATCCCGGCGTACGCGGTGGTCAACCTGTCTACCGGCGTGCGTGGCAACTATCAGCAGGGGCAGTGGGATGTGTCGCTATGGCTGAAAAACGCCTTCGACAAAACCTACTACACCACGCTGTGGACCGGCGGTAACGGCGGCTATGAAGGTCTGCTGGGCACGCCTCGCACCCTAGGTGTGACCGGGCGCTACGACTTCTAGGCCGGTACGCTGGCGGTGCGATAGGTGGCCGGGCTGAACACGCGGGTCACCACCAGCATCGCCACCGCTGTCACCGTCAGCACCACCCAGGCACTGACAAAGCTGCCGGTGAGTTCGCGCAGCCAGCCGGTCAGCCACGGCGAAATCGCGTTGATCAAAAAGCCCACGCCTTGCACGAACGCCGCCAGTTGCCCGGCCTGGCGCGGGTCGCGGTGGTGGTCGAGGGTCAGCAGCAGGCTCAGGGCAAAGCACGCACCCAGGCCGAAGCCGCACAGCGCCACCCACAGATGAGGAAACTGCAGCGGCGCCATCAACAGGCCGAGGTAACCGATGGTCTGGGCCAATAGGCTGACCCACAGCAGCGGCCGACGGTCGATCCCGCGTTGTGCCAATACTGGCATCACCAGCGCGGCGATCACCTGAAAGATCGTCATGAAGGCCAGCAACGAACCACTGGGCAGTACGCCCCAACCCAATTGCTGATAGTAGGCCGGCAGCCACGCCACCATGCTCATGTAGCCGCAATTCACCAAGCCAAAATACAGTGCCAGCAGCCACGCACGGCGATTACGCAGGCCTTTGAAGGCCGGGATGACTGTCGCGCTTTTTGCCGCGCCCAGGGGCAACCAGGCCCATAACAACAGTGCGGCCAACGCGGGCAGCAACCACACACCGAGCCCGGCTTCCCATTGCTGGAAATGCGTGGCCACCACTGGGCTGAGCAGCGCCGCCAGCCCGCCACCGGCCATCAGCGAGGCCGAATACACCCCCATCGCCACCGGTACGCGGTGATGAAACTCGCGCTTGATCATCGCCGGCACCAACGCCTGGATCAGTGCGACGCCAGCACCGCCGAGCAGCGCGGTCACCAGCAGCGTCGAGCCCTGGCCCATCAGCCAGCGGGCCAGGCACGCGAGCAGGATCATCATCAGGCCAAGGGCGATGCCACGGCGTTCACCAAGTTGCGCTTCAACCCGCACGCCCACCAGCGCCACCAGGCCCATGCACACCACGGGCAAGCTGGTGAGCAGGGCGCTGCTCTGGAAACTCAGGCCGGTGGCCAGGCGAATTTCGCCGAGCAACGGGCTGATGGAGCTGAGGATCGGCCGCAGGTTGAGGCCCAGGACGACCAGCAGGCCCCAGCCGGCGAGGGATTTATTCAGGGGCATGCAGGGTTTTCCATTGGTGGTACAGCGTGGTCATGGCCTCATCCGGCAGATGCTGGATCGGCAGGCGCTGCTCGCTCACTGGCAGGCCCACCTGCTGCCCGATCGCCGCTGTCGACAGGCCATAGGGCTCGGCCATTTCGTTGCTGGCGGCAAACACCACCCGTTCCACACCGCACAAATACATGGCGCTCAGGCACATCGGGCAGGGTTGGCCGCTGGCGTAGATCACGCAGCCATCCAAGCGTGTGCCGAGTT
Organism: Pseudomonas reactans; assembly: GCF_013387025.1. Lineage (NCBI taxonomy): Bacteria > Pseudomonadati > Pseudomonadota > Gammaproteobacteria > Pseudomonadales > Pseudomonadaceae > Pseudomonas > Pseudomonas reactans. Next base: position 59,830 of record NZ_JACAQP010000006.1, read on the forward strand.
GCCGGCTGGCAGCGCGGATCGCTAACAATTCGGCGTGGGCGGTAGGGTCCTGGGTCAGGTGGATTTCATTCACGGCTTCAACCAGCACGTCGCCGTCGCGCGTCAACACCGCGCCAAACGGTCGGCCACCCTGGGCGACGTTGGTCTGGGCAAGTTGGATCGCACGTTGCAGGTGCTGGTGATCGTCGGTCATGGAAATCCCTCCGGGCATGATTGGAGGGTGAAGTATGGGCGGCGGTAGGGGTATTCTGAAATTAAATATAACCATGCCAACCAGTGGCAAATGGAATGGTAAACGCCCATGTTCGATCCCGTGTTGTTGCGCAGTTTTGTCGCCGTAGTGGATTGCGGCAATTTCACCCGCGCCGCCGAGCGCCTGCACTTGACTCAGTCCACGGTCAGCCAGCAGATCCGTCGCCTGGAAGAGGCGGTGGCGTGCCAACTGCTGGACCGCGATCAACGCCGTGTGGTGGCGACGGCGGAGGGCGAGCGGCTGCTGGCCTATGCACGACGCATCCTCGCGTTGCATGAAGAGGCGGCCGACGTATTGATCAGCCAACAAAGCGACGGGGTGCTACGCCTGGGTGTGCCGGAGGACTTTGCATCCGAACGGCTGATGCCGCTGCTGTCGGCGTTTGTGCAGGCTTTCCCAAGGGTGCGCCTGGAGGTCACCAGCGGCCTCGGTCCCGAGTTGCAGCGCCAGTACCGCAGCGGAGAGTTCGACGTCTTGCTGGTCAAGCAGATGGGCGACAGCGACGACTGCCTGGCCTCATGGCCGGAGCCCTTGTGCTGGGTGGATAGCCGCAGCACGCCGTCCCTGGGGCGCGACCCGTTGCCGTTGGTGGCGTTTCCGGTGGGCGGCCTGTACCGCAATGAAATGCTGCAACATCTGGAGGTGGGTGGCTGGCGCTGGCGCATCGGGTATTCCAGTGCGAGCCTGGCGAGCGTGTGTGCGGCGGTGGCGGCGGGATTGGGCATCAGTTTGTTGCCCCGTCGAGTCGTACAGCCAGGGCATAGCGTTTTGGGTCCGGACAGCGTCTTGCCCAGGGTGGAAGGTGTTCGGTTGGCGCTGTATGGCCGCAGTGGCTTGGGGGCGGCAGGACAGAGTCTGCAACGCCAATTGCTCGATTTGTGTGCAAACAGCCCTGTCTGACCGATGCCTTTACTGAATATTTTTCATGCCTTAAATGCATCGGGAAATTGCGCCCAAGCGCCAGCCCGCACGGGCCGTGGCTTTGCGGTATCTGGATGTTTCATTTATTCAATTTAGATCTATCTATAACTTTAAAGATTACTTTAAGAGATAAGCGTCTGGCCCCGATGATTCAGCCCTCGACGGCCTCCCATGCAGGCCTGTCGGTTTTTTGTGTCAAAAACCGTAGGGAGTGAATCAATGGGCAATGTCCAGACCGCCGCCAGTGCACACGAGGCGCAGTGGCGCCAGGCACCAGGTGGTGAGTTGGTCGACCTTGGCCGGCCGCACCGCGCGCCGTTGGGGCAGCTGCGCACGCAGAAAACGCCGAAGCGTTTCTCCAGCCGCCGTGAAGGGGTTCTGCTGGGTTTGCTGGTGCTGGCCCTGCACGGTGCGGTGATCTACTGGGTGAGCCAGAAGCCGACCCCGGTGCTGCCGATCGTACCGCCGGAAATTCCGCCGATGACCATCGAATTTTCCCAGCCGGCCCCCCCAGTGGTGGAGCCGCCACCGCCCGTGCCGCCGCCACCGCCGCCCCCCGTGGTCGAGCCACCGCCGCCGGTTGTGGATGAGCTGGCTGCCAAACCGGCACCGCCCAAACCGATTCCAAAACCCAAGCCCAAGCCGGTTCCAAAGCCTGAGCCCAAGCCCGCACCGAAGCCGGTCGAGCAGCCGCCCGCGCCACCGACACCTGCACCGCCTGCGCCTCCAGCACCACCGGCGCCGGCGCCTGTAACGCCCGCTTCGGCCAACGCCGCGTACCTGAAGAACCCGGCGCCGGAGTACCCGTCACTGGCCCAGCGTCGCGGCTGGGAAGGCACGGTGTTGCTCAGGGTGCATGTATTGGCCAGCGGCAAGCCGGGTGAGATCCAGATCCAGAAAAGCAGCGGTCGCCAGCAACTCGACGACGCTGCGCTGGCCGCGGTGAAACGCTGGAGTTTCGTGCCGGCCAAGCAGGGCGATGTGGCCCAGGACGGCTGGGTCAGCGTACCGATCGATTTCAAGATTCACTAACTATTCGGCTGCGGTGTGTTGCACACGCCGCGACCTGCACAGAGGGAACACATCATGGCATTAGCATCTCCACTTGAATCCATCGAAAGCGCGGTGATCTGGCTGCTGGTGGTCTTTTCGGTCGCCACCTGGGGCTTGGCCCTGCTCAAGGGCGTGCAGTTCGGCCGCCTCAAGGCGCAGGATCGCAAGTTCCACAAACAGTTCTGGGCGGCGTCGAGTCTCGACTCGGCTGCCGAGCTGGCCGAAACCCAGCCGGGCGCCGCTGCCCGCGTGGCCCAGGCCGGTTACGCGGCGATTCAGGTGGGCGAAACCCCGCACGCGGCGGACCTGAGCCAGGCGATTAACCACCAGGACCGCCTCGAACGGGCCCTGCGCCAGCAGATCGTGCGTGAACGCCGCTCCCTGGAAACCGGCTTGGCCGTGGTCGCCAGTATCGGCAGCACCTCGCCGTTCATCGGTCTGTTCGGTACTGTGTGGGGCATCATGGAAGCGCTCAAGGGCATCAGCGCTGCGGGCTCCGCCAGCCTCGAAACCGTGGCCGGCCCGATTGGTGCGGCGCTGGTCGCGACCGGTGTGGGTATCGCCGTCGCGGTGCCTGCGGTGCTGGTCTACAACTATTTCCTGCGTCGCCTGAAGCTGACGGCTGCGGACCTGGACGACTTTGCCCACGACTTCTATAGCCTGGCCCAGAAGAATTCCTTCCGTGTGTTGCTGCACCCGACCCTGAACAAAACCACTGCCGGCAACCCGCAGAAAGTGAAGGAGGCGTCCTGACATGGCCTTCTCCACGCAAGACAGCGATGAGGTGCTGAGCGAGATCAACGTCACGCCACTGGTGGACGTGATGCTGGTGCTGCTGGTGGTATTCATCGTCACCGCGCCGCTGCTGACCAACGCAATCCCGATCAACCTGCCCAAGACCGAGGCTGTGGCCCCGGTGGAGCAGAAAGACCCGCTGGTGGTGAGCATCGACGGCGCCGGCAAACTGTTTATCAACAAGGACGAAATCCAGCCGGACCTACTGGAATTCAATCTGCAGGCGGCCAAGGCCAAGGACCCCGATGTGCGGGTGCAACTGCAGGCTGATGATGGCGTGAACTACGGCGAAGTGGCGCGAGCCATGGCGTCTATCGAGCGCGCGGGGATTACCAAGTTGTCGGTGATTACCGCACGCTGATTGCAAAAGCCTCGACAATTTTTTGGCCGTCTCCTTGGCAGGGTGCGGCCTTTTTTTTGCGTAAAATTCGTCTGTGTTTTTGGTTATTAATAAATAGCTTCTTATTCCTTAACGAATATAACCCCCGTCCCTATACTGTTCAGCAACGTTAAACGCTGCAGGAGGGCACACCCATGCACAGCGAGTCGATTCGTTACCTGATCGTGCCGGGCTGGCAAGGATCGCCAGAAGATCATTGGCAAAGTCACTGGCAGAACAGCCTGCCCAACAGCGCCCGCGTGGAGCAGGCTGACTGGCTGACCCCACGCCGCGAAGACTGGGTCGCCGCGCTGGCCGAGGCCATTGCGGCCGACAGCACGCCAGTGATCCTGATCGCCCATAGCCTGGGCTGCATCACCGTGGCGCACTGGGCGGCGACTGCGCCGGTGCAGTTCCTGCGTCAGGTACGCGGGGCTTTGCTGGTGGCGCCGGCCGATGTCGAACGACCTGCTTGCTCGCCTGCCTTGCGTAATTTCGCGCCCATTCCAACCGACCTGCTGCCGTTCCCAAGCCAGGTGGTCAGTTCCGACAACGACAGTGCCGTCAGCGCGCCTCGGGCGTTGGAGCTGGCACGCAATTGGGGCGCCGAAGCCGGGATTCTGTCCGGTGCAGGGCATATCAATGTGAAGTCCGGCCACCAACGTTGGGAGCAGGGCTTCGCCTACCTCTATCGCCTGCAAAGCCGCCTTGAGCACCACGCCCGGCGCACTGCCTAAAGCCAATCATGTAGGAGCGAGCTTGCTCGCGAAGAATGCAAAGGCGACGTGGATTCACAGGTAGCGCTGCATCATCGTTGACGTTTTTCGCGAGCAAGCTCGCTCCTACACATTTTCAACGCCCCGTCCCTTAAGTGGATTGGGGGCGGGAGCCTGCCATGAGTCTGCATGAAACCTACGGTCAGCCGTTGCTGACCTTCCCCGACGCCGAAAAAAGCCCTCTGAGCATCCGCGCCAAGGCGCTGGTGTTTGTCGATCCCCGTTCGCGGCAACTGCGCGAAGACCTCGAAAGCCTCGCGCCGCGCGCCTTGCCCGTGTTGATTCGCGGCGAGACCGGCAGTGGTAAAGAGTTGCTGGCACGCCACATTCACCGTGGCAGCGACCGTACCGGTTTGTTTGTTTCGGTCAATTGCGGCGCGATCAGCCCGACCTACGCCGATGCCGAATTGTTCGGCTACGCCGCCGGCAGCCACAGTGGCGCCGCCAGCAGCCGGGCCGGTTGGTTCGGTTCGGCGAATGGCGGCACGTTGTACCTGGATGAGATCGGCGATTTGCCGTTGCCGATTCAGGTAAAACTGTTGGCCGCCCTGGAAAACCACGAAGTCACCCGTGTCGGTGCCCATCAGCCCAGCCCGGTGGATGTGCGTCTGGTCGCAGCCACCAGCATCGACCTGGCCCAGGCTGTGGCCGCCGGCAAGTTCCATGAGCGCTTGTTCCATTATTTGAGCGAAGGGCGATTGGACTTGCCCGCACTGCGCGAGCGCGTGGGTGACATCCTGTCCCTGGCCGAGTACTTCCTGGGCATCTACAGCCAGCGTCTGGACCTGCCAGTGCCGCTGATCAGCGATGCCGCCCAGCGCGTGCTGGAACTCCACAGCTGGCCGGGCAATACCCGTGAGCTGGAGAACGTCATTCACTTCGCGTTGTTGGTGAGCAGCGGCGACGAAATCCTGCCCGAGCATCTGAACCTGCCAGCGTCGGGCTCGCCCTTGGAACAGGTGCAGCGCATTTTCCAGAGTGCCAGCCCCGCCGAGCAGGAAACTCTGCGTAAATTCCTGTATGAACAAAATGGAATATCAACGTGAATAAAAGATATTGTTCGGGAATAAAAAATCTAGGTATTGTCCCTTCCACGCCGCGATAGCACTTCGCTGGCACACCACATAAAAATCGGTCGTCAGAGACGCCCCGCAATTCCGATAAGGACACTGCATGAAAAAGGTTCTGTTGTTTACCGCACTGGCGGCTGCCCTGACTGCCGGCCTGGCCCAGGCCAACGAGAAACTGGTCGTTGCCGCGACCCCGATCCCCCACGCCGAGATCCTTGAGCTGATCAAGCCGACCCTGGCCAAAGAAGGCGTGGACCTGCAGATCAAAGTCTTCACCGACTACGTGCAGCCCAACGTACAGGTTGCCGAGAAGCGCCTGGATGCCAACTACTTCCAGACCCTGCCGTACCTGGAAAACTTCAACAAGGGCAAGGGCACCAACCTGGTGACCGTGGTCGGCGTGCATGTTGAACCGTTCGGCGCCTACTCGAAAAAGATCAAGAACATCTCTGAGCTCAAAGATGGCGCCACCGTGGCCATCCCGAACGAAGGCTCCAACAGCGGCCGCGCCCTGTTGCTGCTGCAAAAAGCAGGCGTGATCACCCTGAAAGATCCAAAAAACGCCTTGGCTACGCCGAAAGATATCGCCAGCAACCCGAAAAACCTGAAATTCAAAGAGCTGGAATCGGCCCTGCTGCCACGCGTGCTGGACCAGGTTGACCTGGACCTGATCAACACCAACTACGCCCTGGAAGCTGGCCTCAACCCAGCCAAAGACGCGCTGATCATCGAAGACGCCAAGTCGCCGTACGTGAACTTCCTGGTGGCTCGCCCGGACAACAAGGACAGCGACGCTATCCAGAAACTGTCCAAGGCCCTGACCAGCCCGGAAGTCAAAGCGTTCATCGAGAAGAAGTACAACGGCGCGGTAGTGCCTGCGTTCTGATGTAACCCAAACCCCCTTCAAGGTTTGAACGCCGACGGCTTATTTAGCGTCGGCGTTTTTTATGACTGGAACACAATCAAAACTGTGGGAGCGGGCTTGCTCGCGAAAGCGGTCTGTCAGCAACAGATGTGTTGACTGATCCACCGTATTCGCGAGCAAGCCCGCTCCCACATTTTGGTCTTCATTGGATTAAAGAGCGCGGCTGTTGATCGCCCTGCGCAACGCCATCAACCATTTCACCAGCTCCTGCGGATCCATCGGTTTTACTTCCTGCATGGTTCAATCCCTCGAATCTCAGACCCCCCAACCATAGCTGCCACCCGCCAAACCCGCGAACCCGGGAGTTATCTTTTTGGGTGATATCAATATGCTATTTGGGTATTTAAATTTTCTTTTTTATACCATTAAAGTTCACGCTACCTGGCGTTACCCACACCGGATCGGATTGCGCTCGCTGCATTACCCTGCGGCGTCATGGACGGGAAATGACCTTCGATTTCGCTTTTATCCTCAGCACGCTGCCGGCTTTTCTTAAAGCCGTGGGCGTGACGCTGCAAGTCGGCCTGATCGCCATCGCCACCTCGTTGCTGGTGGCGCTGATCAACGCGGCGCTGCTGGTGTTTCGCACGCCGTACCTGTCGCGCCTGGTGGCGCTTTATGTGGAGCTGGCGCGTAATACGCCGCTGTTGATCCAGCTGTTCTTCGTGTACTTCGCGTTGCCGGCCCTGGGCTTCAATATTTCCGGGTTCTGGGCGGCGATCATCACCATGACTTTCCTCGGCGGCGCCTACCTCACCGAAGTGTTGCGTGCGGGCGTGGAGGCGGTGCCGCTGGCGCAGATCGAGTCGGGCAAGTCCATCGGCCTGTCCGACTGGCAACTGCTGCGCCATGTGATCCTGCCTCAGGCCGGCATCCTCAGCCTGCCGGCGTTGTTCGCCAATTTCATCTTCCTGCTCAAGGAGACCACCGTGGTTTCCGCCGTGGCGGTGCCGGAGATTCTCTACACCACCAAGAGCTACATCGCCCTCTACTACAAGACCTACGAAATGCTCGCCGTGCTGACGCTGATCTGCGTGTTGCTGTTCTTGCCGCTGTCGCTGTTGCTCAGCCGCCTGGAAAGGAGGCTCCAGCATGGCCAGTTCGGGTCTTGAGTTGCTGTGGGTGTCGTTGCCACAACTGGGCAAGGGCGCTACGCAAACCCTGTCGATCTCGTTCTTGAGCATCGCGTTCAGCACCATCGGCGGCGTGTTGTATGGCGTGCTGCGCACTTTGAACAACCGGTTGATCAACGCGGTGCTGCGGGTGTACCTGGAGCTGTTCCGCGCGATCCCGGTGCTGGTGTGGTTGTACCTGCTGTTTTTCGGGCTGCCGATTTTCTTCGGCCTGAGCATTCCGAGTTTCTGGTGCGCGGTGCTGGTGCTGTCACTGTGGGGCGCCAGCGAGGTGGGCGAAGTGGTGCGCGGTGCCTTGCATTCGCTGCCACGCGGGCAACGTGAAGCGGGGTTGTCGATTGGCCTCTCGGACCCGCAACTCTACGGCTATGTGTTGCTGCCCCAAGCCCTGAAACGCATGACGCCGCCGACCATCAACGTCTACACGCGCATCATCAAGACCAGCTCCCTGGCGGTGCTGATCGGCGTGGTGGACGTGATCAAGGTCGGCCAGCAAATCATCGAACGCACCTATGAGTCGGTATTGATCTACGGCGTGCTGTTCCTGTTTTTCTTCTTTATCTGCTACCCGTTGTCGGCCGCCTCCAAGGTGCTGGAACGGCGCTGGGCCCAAGCATGAGCGCATTGATCGAGTTCCAGGGTTTCAACAAATTTTTCGGCGAGGCGCAGGTGCTCAAAGGCATCGACCTGAGCGTGCAGAGCGGCGAAGTGGTGGTGATCCTCGGCCCCAGCGGTTGCGGCAAAAGCACCTTGCTGCGTTGCCTCAACGGCCTGGAAGTGGCCCACAGCGGCAGCCTGCGTTTTTCCGGCAACGAGCTGTTGGACAAGAAAACCGATTGGCGCCACGTGCGCCAGGACATCGGCATGGTGTTCCAGAGCTACCACCTGTTTCCGCACATGAGCGTGCTCGACAACCTCCTGCTCGGCCCGTTGAAAGTGCAAAAGCGCGACCCGCGCGAAGCCCGCGAACAGGCCGAGAAACTGTTGGAACGCGTGGGCTTGGCCGACAAGCGCGACGCCTTCCCGCGCCAGCTCTCCGGCGGCCAACAGCAACGCATCGCTATCGTCCGCTCGTTGTGCATGAACCCTCAGGTCATGCTGTTTGACGAAGTCACCGCAGCCCTCGACCCGGAAATGGTCAAGGAAGTGCTGGAAGTGATCCAGGGTCTGGCCCGCGATGGCATGACCTTGCTGATCGTTACCCACGAAATGGCCTTTGCCCGCGCCGTCGCTGACCGCGTGGTCTTCATGGAGGCCGGTCGCATCCTCGAACAGAACACCCCCGAGGCATTCTTTACGAACCCGCAAACCGCACGCGCGCAGCAGTTCCTGGAGAAGTTCTCCTTTGTTTCAACACTGCCCAAAAAACCTAAGGAACTTGCGCTGATATGAAAAAGTTACTGCTGCCACTGTTTGCCGTCGCTTTACTGGTCGGCTGCGATAAAAAGGCCGAAGAGCCTGTAAAACCTGCCGCTGTCAGTTACATCGACAAGATCAAGGCCCGCGACAAGCTGATCGTCGGCGTATTCACCGACAAACCGCCGTTTGGTTTTGTGAACGAAGCCGGCCGCTACGTTGGTTTCGATACCGACATCGGTCGCCAATTCGCCAAGGACCTGCTGGGCGATGAAAACAAAGTCGAGTTCGTTGCCGTCGAGCCCGCCAGCCGTATTCCGTTCCTGCAAAGCGACAAGGTCGACCTGATCCTCGCCAACATGACCGTGACCCCGGAGCGCAAGGAAGCGGTGGACTTCACCAACCCCAACCTGAAAGTCGCAGTACAGGCCCTGGTGCCGAACGACAGCGCCGTGAAAAGCCTGAATGACCTGGCCACCCGCACCACCATCGTCACCACCGGCACCACCGCCGATATCTGGCTGACCAAGAACCACCCGGACTGGAAACTGCTCAAGTTCGAGAAAAACTCCGAGTCGTTGCAGGCGTTGTCTGCCGGCCGTGGTGATGCCTATGCCCAGGACAACCTGGTGCTGTTCAGCTGGGCCAAGCAGAACCCGGGCTACCGTGTGCTGGAAGAAAAACTTGGCGATGAAGCGCCGATTGCACCGGCCGTGAAGAAGGGCAACATCGAACTGCGTGACTGGGTGAATGCCGAGTTGGCCAAGCTGGGTGAGGAGAAGTTTTTGCTCAAGCTGTACGACCAATATGTGCGTAAAGAGCTGAGCGATGACACCAAGCCTGAGAGCGTGATTGTTGAAGGCGGGAAGTGGCAGGGCTGATCAGCTAATAACTGAGTGACTGATCCACCGCTATCGCAGGCAAGCCAGCTCCCACAGTTGAAAGTATTCACACATCAAAACTGTGGGAGCCGGGCTTGCCCGCGATGAGGCCCTGAAGGACACCGCCTATTCTGGCCAATGCCACGCGGGCACATCCAAAATTCCCTGCCCGACGATCCGCGTCTCCCCCAACACCTTCTCCAACACAATCGAATTGCACCCCTCATCCTGCTGCAACGCCGCAATCAAGCGGCAGGCATGGGACACCACCCACACCTGGCACTGCTGGGACGCCTGGATAATCAAGCGTGCCAACGCCGGCAGCAGGTCCGGATGCAAACTGGTTTCCGGCTCGTTCAGCACCATCATGGTCGGTGGCCTCGGTGTCAGCAGCGCCGCGATCAGCAGTAAATAACGCAAAGTCCCGTCCGACAGCTCCGCCGCCGATAACGGTCGCAGCAACCCTTCCTGATAAAACTCAATCGCAAAGCGCCCGCCCTGCAATGGCTGGATATTCAGGCGCGCGCCGGGAAACGCATCGCTGACTGCGCGCTGCAATGCCTCGGGATCGCCAATTTCTCGAATCGTCTGCAATGCCGCTGCCAGATCGCGCCCGTCGTGATGGAGCACTGGCGTGCGTGTGCCTAGTTGTGGCTGACGCACTGGCGCGTCAACATCGCTGCGAAAGTGATCATAAAAGCGCCAGCCCCGGATGCTTTCGCGCAGCAGCAACACCTCCGGCGAACCGCGCAGGCTGCCAACCTGATCGAACAGGCTGTGGTAGTTCGGCGTGTGCTGGGCCAGCACATCCCAGGCGCGGCCCTCACGTGCCCGCACCATCGGCCCGGAACGCTGCACCAGCAGGCTGGCCGGGCGGTAGATGGGGCCGGCCCAGATGCATTCCTTCTTGACCTCGGGGTCGAGGGAGAAAAACGACTCGCTCGGTTCAGGCAGCCCCAAGGAAATGGCGTAGCTGAAATCCTCCCCGGCAAACCCCAGGCGCAGGCGTTTCACGCCTTGGCGCACGGTGGACTCAATCGGCACCTCGCCGTTGTGCATGCGTCGGCTGATAGTCTCGGGCCCGGCCCAGAAGGTCGAGTCCAGCCCACCCTCACGGGCCAGCGCATTGATCACCCCACCCTGGGCGGTTTCCGCCAGCAGGCGCAGGGCGCGGTACAAGTTGGATTTGCCGCTGCCATTGGGCCCTGTCACCAGGTTCAGCCGGTTCAGGGGCACTACCAATTTGTTGATCGAGCGGTAATTGGCTACCGCGAGGGTCTTGAGCATGGGCATTCAGTCGGCGTGGGAACCATTGGAGTATGGGAGCCTCCATGCAGATAAGGAACCCTGAACTAAGCTCACAGTCGCATACACACTGGCACGTCGGCATCACGCACAAGGAGCCTGCATGGGCGGTCGCATTTTCACCTGTATTTTCGGACTTGGCCTACTGGCGCTGCTGAGCGGCTGTGGCGAGGAAAAGGCTGAGCCCAAGCAGCATTCGCGGGTATTTGTGCAAACCGTGCAGCCAGCGGATTTTGCTGCTGCGGTCACGCTGACCGGCGATATCCAGGCCCGTGTGCAAACCGATCTGTCCTTTCGCGTGGGCGGCAAGATCATCCAGCGCATGGTGGACGTCGGTGACCGTGTGAGCGCCAAGCAGGTGCTGGCCAAGCTCGATCCCAAGGACTTGCAGACCAACGTCGATTCCGCCCAGGCCCAAGTCGTGGCCGAACAGGCGCGGGTCAAGCAGACCGCCGCTGCCTTCGTGCGCCAGGAAAAGCTCCTGCCCAAGGGCTACACCAGCCGCAGCGAATACGATTCAGCCCAGGCCGCGCTGCGCAGCAGCCAGAGTGCTCTCGCCGCCGCTCAGGCCCAACTGGCCAACGCCCGCGAACAGCTCGGCTATACCGCGCTGATCGCTGAAGCGCCGGGAGTGATTACCGCGCGCCAGGCAGAAGTCGGCCAGGTAGTGCAGGCCACCGTGCCGATCTTCAGCCTGGCGCGGGATGGCGAGCGCGATGCAGTGTTCAACGTTTATGAGTCCCTGCTGGTGGAGCCGCCGCCGGAAGCGCCGATTACCGTCAGCCTCTTGGACAACCCGAGCATCAAGGCCGTGGGCAAGGTGCGTGAAGTCACGCCCGCCGTGGCCGCCAATACCGGCACCGTGCAGGTGAAAATCGCTCTGCAAGCGTTGCCCAAAGGCATGGAACTCGGCTCGGTGGTCAGCGCCACCGCCAATGGCCCAGCCAAGGCCAGTATCGAATTGCCTTGGGCCGCGCTGACCAAGGACCTTAGCGAACCCGCCGTGTGGCTGATTGACGGCGACGGCAAGGCGCAACTGCACAAAGTCACTGTGGCACGTTACCTCACCGGCAAAGTCATCATTGGCGACGGCCTCAAGGGCGGCGAGAAAGTTGTGGTGGCCGGCGGGCAATTGCTGCACCCCGGCATGCTCGTCGAGATCGCCCAGCCAGGAGCCCAGCCATGAAGCGCCTGACGGTGTTGCTCGCCGCCAGCCTGTTGCTGGTGGCTTGTTCGAAGGAAGAGCCGCCACCCGAACCGGTGCGCCCCGTGCTGTCCATGGAAGTGAAAGCCGAGGACCAGGAAAACCTCGGCCGTTTCGCCGGCACCATCCAGGCTCGTTATGAAAGCAACCTGGGTTTCCGTGTGCCCGGCCGCATTGCCCGCCGCGCCGTGGACGTGGGCGCCGAGGTGGAGAAGGGCGCCTTGCTTGCCGTCCTCGACCCCACCGACCAACAGAACCAATTGCGCGCCGCCCAGGGCGATCTGGCTCGTGTGCAGGCGCAATTCATCAACGCCCAGGCCAATGCCCGCCGTCAGCAGGAATTGTTCAACCGTGGCGTTGGCGCCCAGGCCCAACTGGATATCGCCCAGACCGACCTGAAAACCACCCAGGCCTCCCTCGACCAGGCGCAAGCCTCAGTCAACCAAGCCAAGGACCAACTCAACTACGCCGAACTGCGCACCGACCACGCTGGCATTGTCACCGCGTGGAATGCCGAAGCCGGCCAGGTGGTCAGCGCCGGCCAGCAGGTGGTGACCCTGGCCCGCCCGGACATCAAGGAAGCGGTGATCGACCTGCCCGCCGGCCTGGCCGAGCGCCTGCCCCATGACGTGGTGTTCCGGGTCGCCGGGCAACTCGACCCCAGCGTCAACACCACCGCCATCGTGCGCGAGATCGAACCCCAGGCCCAGAGCGCCACGCGCACCCGTCGCGCGCGGCTGACCCTGGCGGAAACACCGCCTGCGTTCCGCCTCGGCACGGCGATCAGCGTGACCCTGAGCACCGCCATCGCGCCGCGCATCGAAGTGCCCCTGAGTGCCTTGCAGGAGGTCGACGGCAAGACCCGCATCTGGCTGCTCGACACCCAAAGCCAGACCGTGCAACCGCGCGACATCAGCCTGATCAGCCGTGACGCCAACAGCGCCTTGCTCAATGGCGGCGTCAAACCCGGCGAGCGTATCGTCACCGCTGGCGTGAACAGCCTGAAGCCCGGGCAAAAAGTCAAAATCGACGAGGACAGCCCGCGATGAAAGGGAGCTTCAACTTATCCGACTGGGCCCTCAAGCATCAGTCCTTCGTCTGGTACCTGATGTTCGTCGCGCTGCTGATGGGCGTGTTCTCGTACATGAACCTGGGCCGCGAGGAAGACCCTTCGTTCACCATCAAGACCATGGTGATCCAGACCCGCTGGCCAGGCGCGACCCAGGAAGAAACCCTCAAGCAGGTCACCGACCGCATCGAGAAAAAACTCGAAGAACTCGACTCCCTCGACTACGTGAAAAGCTACACGCGGCCGGGCGAGTCCACGGTGTTCGTGTTCCTCAAGGACACCACCAGCGCCAAGGCCATCCCGGAGATCTGGTACCAGGTCCGCAAGAAGATCGACGACATCCGCGGCACCTTCCCCCAGGGTTTGCAGGGGCCGTCGTTCAACGATGAGTTCGGTGACGTGTTCGGCTCGGTGTATGCCTTTACCGGCGACGGCCTGTCGATGCGCCAGCTGCGTGACTACGTGGAGCAGGTGCGCGCCGAGATCCGTTCGGTGCCGGGGCTGGGCAAGGTCGAGATGATCGGCCAGCAGGACGAAGTGATTTACCTGAATTTCTCCACGCGCAAACTGGCCGCCCTGGGGATTGACCAGCGCCAGGTGGTGCAGAGCCTGCAATCGCAGAATGCGGTGACGCCGGCCGGGGTGATCGAGGCCGGGCCGGAGCGGATTTCGGTGCGGACTTCTGGGCAGTTCGCTTCGGAGAAAGACCTGGCCAATGTGAATCTGCGGCTCAATGACCGCTTTTATCGCCTGGCGGACATTGCCGATATCAGTCGTGGCTATGTGGACCCGGCGCGACCGATGTTCCGCTTCAACGGCAAGCCGGCCATCGGCTTGGCGATTGCCATGCAGAAGGGCGGCAATATCCAGTCGTTCGGCAAGGCCCTGCACGGGCGCATGGACGAACTGACCGCCGACCTGCCGGTGGGCGTCGGCGTGCACAAGGTGTCCGACCAGGCGGAAGTGGTGGAAGAGGCTGTCGGCGGCTTTACCAGTGCGTTGTTCGAAGCGGTGATTATCGTGTTGGTGGTGAGCTTCATCAGCTTGGGCATGCGCGCCGGCTTGGTGGTGGCATGCTCGATTCCGTTGGTGCTGGCGTTGGTGTTCGTGTTCATGGAATACAGCGGCATCACCATGCAGCGGGTGTCCCTGGGCGCGCTGATTATCGCCCTTGGCCTGCTGGTGGACGACGCGATGATCACCGTTGAAATGATGATCACGCGCCTGGAAAAAGGCGAAACCAAGGAGCAGGCGGCGACCTACGCTTACACCTCCACGGCGTTCCCGATGCTGACCGGCACCCTGGTCACAGTCGCCGGGTTTGTCCCTATTGGCCTCAACGCCAGTTCGGCGGGCGAGTACACCTTCACCCTGTTCGCGGTGATTGCCGTGGCGATGCTGGTGTCGTGGGTGGTGGCGGTGCTGTTTGCGCCGGTAATCGGCGTGCATATCCTCAGTGCCAAGGTGAAACCTCACGATGCCGAGCCGGGACGAATTGGCCGGGCGTTCAATGGCGGCATGCTCTGGGCAATGCGTAACCGTTGGTGGGCGATTGGCATCACCGTGGCGCTGTTTGTGGCGTCGGTGTTTTCCATGCAGTTCGTGCAGAACCAGTTCTTTCCGTCATCGGACCGCCCGGAAATCCTGGTTGACCTGAACCTGCCGCAAAACGCCTCGATCAACGAGACCCGCAAGGCCGTCGACCGCCTGGAAGCGATCATCAAGGACGACCCGGACATTGCGCGCTGGAGCACCTACATTGGCCAGGGCGCGATCCGGTTCTACCTGCCCCTCGACCAGCAACTGGAAAATCCCTACTACGCGCAGTTGGTCATCGTGAGCAAAGGCCTGGAGGAGCGTGGCGAGCTGATCGCACGCCTGCAGAAGCGTCTACGCGATGACTTCGTCGGCATTGGCAGCTTTGTGCAGCCGCTGGAAATGGGCCCGCCGGTAGGTAGGCCGATTCAGTATCGCGTGTCGGGCAAAGACACTGATCAAGTGCGCAAACATGCCATCGAACTGGCGACCTTGCTCGACAAGAACACCCACCTGGGCGAGATCATCTACGACTGGAACGAGCCGGGCAAAGTGCTGCGTATCGACATCGCCCAGGACAAGGCGCGTCAACTGGGGCTGTCGTCGGAAGACGTGGCGCAGTTGATGAACAGCGTGGTCAGCGGCGCCTCGGTGACCCAGGTGCATGACGATATCTACCTGATCAACGTGGTCGGCCGCGCCGAAGATGCCGAGCGCGGCACACCGGAAACCTTGCAGAACCTGCAGATCGTCACGCCTAACGGCACTTCTATTCCGCTGCTGGCGTTCGCCACGGTGCGCTACGAGCTGGAGCAGCCGCTGGTGTGGCGCCGCGACCGTAAACCGACCATCACCATCAAGGCGTCGGTACGTGATGAGATGCAGCCGACGGACCTGGTGAAACAGCTCAAGCCCGAGATCGATAAGTTCAGCGCCGGCTTGCCGGTGGGCTACAAGGTTGCCACCGGCGGCACCGTGGAAGAAAGTGGCAAGGCCCAGGGCCCGATTGCGAGCGTAGTGCCGTTGATGCTGTTCCTCATGGCGACCTTCCTGATGATCCAGCTGCACAGCGTGCAGAAGATGTTCCTGGTGGCGAGTGTCGCGCCGCTGGGTTTGATTGGCGTGGTGCTGGCACTGATCCCCACCGGCACGCCAATGGGCTTTGTGGCGATCCTGGGGATCCTGGCACTGATCGGCATCATCATCCGTAACTCGGTGATCCTGGTGACGCAGATTCATGAATACGAGGTGGCAGGCTATACGCCGTGGGATGCGGTGGTAGAAGCCACCGAGCATCGACGCCGACCGATCCTGCTGACGGCTGCGGCGGCGAGCCTGGGCATGATCCCCATCGCCCGTGAGGTGTTCTGGGGGCCGATGGCCTACGCGATGATTGGTGGGATCATCATTGCGACGTTGCTGACGTTGTTGTTCCTGCCGGCGCTGTATGTGGCGTGGTACAAGATTCGCGAGCCGAAGCAAGCGTCGAGCTGATAGTTCAGCGGAGTTGGTGAGATTGCTATCGCAGGCAAGCCAGCTCCCACAGTTGACCGGGTTTCCACTTTGGAATGCGGTCAATTGTGGGAGCTGCCTTGCCTGCGATGAGGCCAGTTCAGTCAACCCACCTCTACACTTTGCGCCACACGCTGGCCAACCAAGGCTGTTGATCCCTCGGTAACCCTGCCGGCCGGTAGTAATGCTCCAACTCCACAAAACCCGCTTCGGCCAACAACGCCTGCCACGCCGCCAGGTCGTGATAAGACCCATACCGCGGCCCATTCCAGCCTTCCTGGTTCTCACCCCGAGGATTGGAGCTGAACAACACGCCCCCAGGCTTCAACGCTCCCTGCAATTGCTTCAGCACACGCGGTAATTCCTGCTTGGGAATATGAAACAGCACCGCATTGGCGAAGATCCCGTCGAAACGTTCGACAGGCAGGTCCAGCTTCAGGAAGTCCTGCTGCAACACCTCGCAACCACTGTCTTCCCGCGCCATTTGCGCAAACCGCTCCGAGCCGTCCAGCCCGACAGCGATATGCCCCATGCGCGTAAAGGTTTGCAGATCCCGCCCTGGGCCGCAGCCGAAATCCAGAACGGTAAAGGGCGCCGTGCCTTGGATGTGCCGCAACAGCGCGTCGATGTTCTGGCTCACATCGTGATCGCGGGTGCCCTCACGGAAGTCCTCGGCCACCTTGTTGTAGTGGCCAAGGGTGGTGGAGGTGATCTGGATGAGGTCGTCGGGAGCAAGTTTCATGGCAGGGCGCACTAAGGCTGAGATCGTTGGACTATACCTCAGGGCACCGTCTGATTCAGTTGAAAGACGCGTGCGCTGTGTAGGGCGATTCAGTGCGTATTCAGTGTAAGCCTCCGACATCCTGGCCGCAGGATTCTGGGTACCATTCGCTTCTCACTTAAAGAGGCGTCATATACCCATGGATCAGGCACCCCACTCCACTGCTGATGAAACCGCTCAGCCAAACAAAATGGACCGATACGCCAATGTCTTGAGTAACGGACTGTTATGGCTCAATGAACGCGCCTGGCCTTTGACCGTGGGCATTTTGTCTGTAGCTGGCCTGTACCTGTACCAATACATTCAAGTGGAAAAGGTGCCGCTGAGTATTTTGTCGGCCGCTGCGTTCACCGCATTGCCAGCGATGTTCGCCATGTTGGTATTTGTCATCGGCATGATGGGCGCGTCGATCCTGATGCCGACGTTCATCTTGTTCCTGCGCCTGAACGCTAAGGGCGTTCGGCTCAGCGATCAACTTAACCTTAGTCGGCAATCGCCCGAGATGACGGCTCAACATCGTCGATTATTGATGCATTGGGCTGCCAGTCTTGTGGTATTGGCGGTGTTCTGGTTGTCGGCGGTGTATCTGTCTGCGAACGCTGAAAGTGGGTCGTTTCAGACTGCTTGCTGGGCAATGGCGATCGCTGTGACGGTATTGGCCTACACCTGCATCATCATTCACGCCCGGCCGGCGAACATCACGCGGCGCGAGCTTTCCATCGAGTTCTGGATCGCAAGTGCCAGTGCCGGCGTCATCCAGATGCTGGTCGTTCTCATGGTCACTGTGCCTGTCTCGCGAGCGTTCGGTGAATACTCAGACAGCGTCGCGCTGTTTGCCCCAGTCATGTTTGTCGAAATAGTGGTGCTATTTCTGATTCAGGGGCTTGGGGCGTGTCTTGTGGCGTACATGAACGATCATAAGAATCCGGTCGCATTGGCGTCTTTGGCTGCCCTTGGACTTCTTATCGTACTGGGGCTTTTCCCGGTGACAGGCGCTAAATTGGGAGGCCTGCCGCTGCAAGCCTCCGCATCGGGAGGGCGGATGTGTACCGTCATGACCTGGTCAGAAGGCGCCAAGGTTCCCGGCACGCTGGTGGACACCAAGAAACCTGAGGGCAGCATCAAGCTGCGCGTCCTGGCGGATTCGGACGGCAGTTACATCGTGCGCCCTTGGCAGGCCAAGGAAAAAACCGTGAGTTTCGTCCCTCACTCCAGCGTCGCCCAACTGGATGAGTGCCCATAACCTCAACGCTTGTTCAGCACCCGAGCCAACCGATCACCGCCCAACTGAATCACCGCCACCAGAATCACCAGCAACACGATCACCGTGAGCATGATCTGCGTATCAAAGCGCTGATACCCATAGCGGTAGGCAATATCGCCCAACCCGCCCGCGCCAATCGCGCCGGCCATGGCCGAGGAGTTGATCATGGTGACGAGCGTGATGGTGAACCCGCCGACAATCCCCGGCAGCGCTTCCGGCAGCAGCACATGCCAGATGATGTGCCAGCGACGGCAGCCCATGGCCTGCGCGGCTTCGATCAGACCGTGATCGACCTCGCGCAGGCTCACCTCGGCAATCCGCGCAAAGAACGGCGTGGCGGCAATGGTCAGCGGCACGACGGCGGCCCATACGCCATAGGTGGTGCCGACGATCAGCCGGGTGAACGGGATCAGCGCCACCATCAGGATCAGGAATGGAATCGAGCGGAACAGATTGACGAATGCCCCCAGCACGCGGTTAAGCGCCGGGGCTTGGTAGATACCGCCTTTGTCGCTGGTCACCAGGAACACCGCGAGCGGAATCCCCACCAGCAGCGCGATCAGTGATGACACGCCGACCATCAACAAGGTGTCGATGGCGCCCTGCACTAAACGATCAAACCACATAGCCCAGCACCTCTGCCTGTTGTGCCCAATTGCCGGCGCGGTTGCGCAGCTCGCTAGCGTCGTGGGTCGAGCCACTCACTGCCAGCAGCAGTTGCCCCAGGGCATGCCCCTGGATGCGCTCCACGCCACCTTGCAGCAAACGCACGCGCCCACCGAGTGCGTTGAACAGCGCGGCCAGGTCCGGTTCGTCGGTGTCGCTGCCGGTGAACTGCAAGCGCAGCACCACGGCGGCGTCGGCGGATGCTGGTGTGGCCTGCAAACGGCTCTGTAACTCGTCCGGCAGCCCGTGTTGCAGCGGCGCTAGCAGGGTTTTGCTGACGTCATGCTGCGGGTTGCCGAACACTTGCCACACCGGGCCTTGTTCAACGATGCGCCCGTGTTCCAGCACCACCACGCGGTCGCAGATTTCGCGGATCACCGCCATCTCGTGGGTGATCAATACGATGGTCAAACCCAGGCGCTTGTTGATCTCGCGCAGCAGGCCGAGGATCGACTGGGTGGTTTCCGGATCCAGGGCCGACGTGGCCTCGTCGCACAGCAGGATCTGCGGGTCATGCACCAGCGAACGGGCGATGCCCACCCGCTGTTTTTGCCCGCCGGACAGCTGCGCCGGGTAAGACTTGTGCTTGTCCTGCAAACCTACCAGCTCCAGCAGCTCGCGCACCTTCTGCTCGCGTTGCAGCTTCGGCACGCCCGCCACTTTCAATGGCAACTCGACGTTCTGCCACACCGTCTTGGCCGACATCAGGTTGAAGTGCTGGAAGATCATGCCGATGCGCCGACGCAATTCCACCAGACGGTCTTCATCGAAGCCGCCGATGTCCACCTGATCGATCAGCACGCGCCCGCTGCTGGGTTGTTCCAAGCGGTTGATGGTACGGATCAGCGACGACTTGCCGGCACCGCTGCGGCCGATGATGCCGAACACTTCACCGCGCTGGATCGCCAGGTCGATGCCTTGCAAGGCATGCACAGTGCCGTCGTAGGTCTTGCCCAGGTTGATAAAACGCACATGGGCGCGGTTCAGGTCAGGGTGCAGCTCGGTCTGCTCGGCGTCCCTGGGCGGCAAGCCCAGGTCGCGCAGTTGGGCGTTGGCGGCGGTCATTTTTTATCTTCCCAGCCGACCTGGTAGAGCTTGCCCAGGGATTTATCCAGCGCAGCCCGCACGACCGGCGAATGTTGGTAGATGTCGACGAACTTGATCACCCGTGGGTCGGTTTTGCTTTTCGGCTGGATCACGAACTGAATCACGTATTCCGGGTGGTCGAGGCCATCGAACAGCAGTGCCGACTCGGCATCGAAGGTCTTGGACAGGCGGATATACGCGGGATAGCCCTGCACCAGATCGGCGTCGTCATAGGCGCGTACCAGCTGCACGGCCTCAACCTGCAGGATCTTGATCTTCTTCGGATTGGAAACGATGTCCTCTTCGGTGGCCTTGTAGCCCACGCCCGGCTTGAGGGTGATCAGCCCGGCCTTGGCCAGCAGTTGCAGGCCGCGACCGCTGTTGATCGGGTCGTTGGCAATCGCCACGCTGGCGCCTTGGGGCAGGTCGTTGATGCTCTTGTACTTCTTCGAATACAGGCCGACGTTGTTGATGATCCCCGGCGCGTACGGCACCAGGTCAAAACCGGCGGCGGCCTTGGCGTTTTCCAGGAACGGGATGTGCTGGAAGTAATTCACATCGATATCGCCCGCCGCGAGGCTGACGTTGGGCGCGATCCAGTCGGTGAATTCCACCAGTTCGACTTTCAGGCCTTGCTTGCCGGCTTCGGCGACGGCGGCTTCAAGGGGAATCGCAAAGGCCGCAGTGGTGCCGATTTTCAGCGGTGCGTCAGCGGCGAATACCGCCGAGCTGAACAGTCCGAAAGCCAGGGCCAGTGCTTTGACTGGGTGAGCGAGCAATGTCTTTTTCATAATAGGCTTCCAATTGTAGGAGCGAGCTTGCTCGCGAAAAACCTGAGGGCGCCTCGGGAAATCAGGCGCCCCGCGTTATCGTTAACGATCTTCGCGAGCAAGCTCGCTCCTACAGGGATTAGTGTCGGTAGGTGGATCCGGTGTGTTGTTCGGGAAGGCGGGCGTTGCCTTGAAAGACTTTTTCCCGCAGGGTTCCTTGTTCATAAGCAGTTTTGTAGGACCCGCGCCTTTGCAGCTCCGGCACCACCAGGTCGATGAAGTCCACGTAGCTTTCCGGGGTGACGATGCGCGTGAGGTTGAAGCCGTCCAGGCCGGTTTCGCTGATCCAGGATTCCAGCTCGTCGGCGACCTGCTCTGGTGAGCCGACCAAGGTGATGTAGCGGCCACCGAGGGCGTGCTGTTCCAGCAACTTGCGCCGGGTCCAGTCGTTGTTCTGCAGGTTTTTGGTGGCCGATTGGATCGCGTTGCTTTTCACGTACTGGATAGGTTCGTCCAATTCGTATTGCGCAAAATCGATGGCGGTGGACGCCGAAAAGTGCGCCACACCCGCTTCCGCGCTGGCATAGCTCAGGTACTCGGCGTGCTTCTCCCAGGCCAGCGCTTCGGTGGCGCCCACGATCACGTTGAGGCCCATGAACACCTTGATGTCATCCGGCTTGCGCCCAGCCTCCACTGCGCTGGCGCGCACCTTTTCCACCTGCACCTTGGTCGCTGCCTTGTTCTGGCCGCTGATGAATACGCATTCGGCATGGCGCCCGGCGAACAGCAAACCGCGATCCGAACTGCCGGCCTGGAACAGCACCGGCGTGCGTTGCGGCGAGGGTTCGCACAGGTGATAACCCTCCACCTGGTAGAACTCGCCG
Organism: Pseudomonas reactans; assembly: GCF_013387025.1. NCBI lineage: Bacteria > Pseudomonadati > Pseudomonadota > Gammaproteobacteria > Pseudomonadales > Pseudomonadaceae > Pseudomonas > Pseudomonas reactans. The sequence goes on from NZ_JACAQP010000006.1 coordinate 81,449, forward strand.
TGGTGCTCGACCTTGTGCACCTTGCCCGGCTGCGCATACACCCGCGCCTGCGGATCGTTGAGCACCGCGCCGTCTTCCCAGCTGCCCTCCCAGAGCTTGTACAGCACCTCCAGGTATTCATCGGCCTGGTCGTAGCGACGGTCATGCTCGACCTGCTCGGGCAGGCCCATGGCCTTGGCGGCGCTGTCGAGGTAGCCGGTGACGATGTTCCAGCCGACCCGGCCACGGCTCAGGTGGTCCAGCGTGGACATGCGTCGGGCGAACAGGTACGGCGGCTCGTAGGTGAGGTTGGCGGTGAGGCCAAAGCCGAGGTTTTTAGTGACGGCCGCCATGGCCGAGACCAGCAGCAACGGGTCATTCACCGGCAACTGGATCGACTCTTTGAGCGGTACGTCTATCGAATTCTGATAAACGTCATACACGCCGACGATATCGGCGATGAACAAACCATCGAACAACCCGCGTTCCAGCGTCTTGGCCAGCTCGGTCCAGTACTCGATGGTCTTGTATTGGGTGGACGTGTCCCGTGGATGGGTCCACAGGCCGTGGTTGATGTGCCCGATGCAGTTCATGTTGAAGGCATTGAGCAGGATTTTCTTCTTAGCCATCAGATGGTCCCCCGCAGCGGTGGGTTTTCATCGTTGAGGTAGTAATTGCCCACCGCGTGGTACTTCCAACGCACCGGGTCGTGCAGGGTGTGCACGCGGGCGTTGCGCCAGTGGCGATCCAGACCGTGCTCGGCCAGGGTCGCCTGGCTGCCGGCGAGTTCGAACAAGGTGCTGCCGGCGGCCAGGGAAATTTCGGTACTCAAGGTGCGTACTTCAGCGACGGCGATCGAGGCGGCCGCAACCGTCTCGGCATTGCTGTCGGCCTGGGCACGGTCGAGGAATTCACCCGAGCGTTCCAGCAGCGCCTCGGCGGCGTGCAGGCGGATGCTCAGGTGCCCGAAGCTTTTCAGGGTCAGTGGGTCTTCGGTGGCTTTGTCGTTGCCGGAGTCGATCCACGGGCGGGTCTTGGTGCGCACAAAGTGCAACGCATCTTCAAAGGCCGCGCGGGCGATACCCGTGTCGATGGCGGCGTGGAGGATCTGCGCCAGCGGACCGACGGTTGTGGGGCGTTCAAAGGCGCTCTGGAACGGGATCACGTCTTGCGCGGTGACCCACACGTTATCGAACACCACCGAACCGCTGCCCGTGGTGCGCTGGCCGAAGCCGCTCCAGTCGTCGATCACGCTCAGGCCTTCGCTGTCGCGCGGCACAAAGGCGAGTTGCTGCACGCCCTGATCATCCACCACCGACGTGGGGATGCGTTGGGCGTAGATCGCGCCGGTGGAGTAGAACTTGCGACCGCTGATACGGAAACCGTCACCGTCGCGGGTGATGGAGGTCACGCGGTCGTGGGCGGTCTTGGTGCCCAGTTCCGCCAGAGCGTTGCCGAAGCGTTGGCCGGCCAATACCTCGGCGTACAGGCGTTTTTGCTGCGCCGGGCTGCCGTTTACGCGCAGCACTTCCAGTGCGTAGAAATGGTTCTGCGGGATCTGGCCCAGGGAAGCATCGGCCTGGGCGATCAGCGCGATCACCTTGGCCAGGGTGACGTTGGACACGCCCGCGCCACCGTACTCCTTGGGCACGCTGATACCCCACAGTCCGGAGCGCGAGAATACATCCAGCTCAGGAAGCGGCAGGCGGCGCTCGCGGTCGCGCTGGGCGCTGTCGCGGCGGAAGTCTTCGGCCAGGTCGCTGGCGACAATAAGGGCTTGTTCGTCGCTGGTGATAACCGCGACGTGAGTAGAGACAGTCATTGTGTTCTCCAGAGGTCTGGTCGGTTAAATCCAGGAGTGACGAGCCGGCAACGTGCCGTTCAGTCGATAGGCGCCGATGGCGTGATATTTCCAGCGCACCGGGTCGTGCAGGGTGTGCACGCGGGCGTTGCGCCAGTGGCGGTCGAGGTTGAATTCGGCGAGGGTCGCGCGGCTACCGGCCAGCTCGAAGAGTTTTTCGCTGACCAGCAGCGATACCTCGGTGGTCAGCACCTTGGCCTCGGCCACGGCAATCGACGCACGGGCCGCAGACTGCGCGGTGATCGGCGCAGCGCTGACCTGGTCCAGCACCTGGCCGGCCTTGCGCAGCAGGGCTTCGGCGGCGTGCAGTTCGATTTTCAGCTTGCCGATATCGGCGATCACATACAGGTCATCGCTGGCGCGTTCGACCTTGGCATCGATCCATGGGCGTGAGCGTTCACGTACGAAGGCGATGGTGTCATCCAGCGCGCCACGTGCGATGCCGGCGTCGATGGCCGCCTGGATCAATTGGGATACGGCGCCCTGGATATTCGGGGTTTCGCCGATGCGCCAGTTTTCCACGACCAACTCGGCATCGACCGGCACCTGGTCCAGCAACACGGTGCCGCTGGCGGTGGTGCGTTGGCCAAAGCCGGACCAGTCATCGACGATGCGCAGGCCTTCAGTGCCACGGCGCACGAAGGCCATGACCTGCTTGCCGTCATCGTTGAGTGCCTTGACGGCAACCCAGTGGGCGAAGAGCGCGCCAGTGGAATAGAACTTCTGGCCGCTGATCACATAGCCGTCACCCTCAGCGCTGATGCGCGCCTTGAGTTCCAGAGTGTTTTTGGTGCCGCGCTCCGGGCCGCCATTGCCGATGCGCCAGCCGTCGAGGACGCTCTGGAACAGCTGTTTTTTCTGGCGCTCGGTGGCGGCGCCCTGCAACAGGTGCAGGATACCGAAATGGTTCTGCGGGATCTGCCCGAGGGCTGGGTCTGCCGCACTGATGATCGCGAACACATCGGCCAGGGTCACGAAAGACACCTGTGGGCCGCCGTATTCACGGGGAATGGAAATACTGCCCAACCCACTGCGGGTGAACTGTTCGATCTGTGCCCATGGCAGCTTGCGTTGCTGGTCGCGCTTGGCGGCTTGCAGGCGCGCAGCCTGGGCGAGTTCATGGGCAGCCTTCAGCGCCTCTGCGTCGTTGCGCAGCACGGCGGCCGGCAAGAGCAGGGGGGCAACGTCCAGATCACTCTGGGGGGGTGTTTGAGCCAAGTTAGACATCAGCGCCGCTCCTTGGCTGCACGTAATGCCCTGGCGTTGTGCACCGGGGTAATCCTGACCATACCGACCTCGCATTCAATGAAATAAAAACAGAAAAATCAGCGATGTCCGGTGGTCCGGTGCATATACCCTAAGCGTGTTAAATATTTAAATAAACTAACTTTTGGGAATATGCATAGAAGGTCTGTTACCCAGGCTCGCAGGGCGATCCCAGTGGGCGCGGTTGATAAATCAGCGCCAACCCGGCCTGGCGGGGCGGCGCCTCGGCGGCAATGCGTAATGTACGGGCGGGCGCCCAGCGTGAGTTGTTGCCGACGCGATCCAGAATGCAGTACGTCACCTCCAGCCGACAGTCGTCACCGGCTTCGATAATCACCGCTGAGGGCACCCACACGTGTACGGCCAGGCCGACCTCCGTGGCCTGGATCTTGGGCAGATCCAGGCGTACATCACCCCAGCGCAGGGTGATGGCATCGTCGGTGGTCATGTTGAGGTACGGCTCGATCACCAAGGGAATGCCGCGTCGTACCTGGCTGGCGTTGACGCCGTAGCGCCGGATGGTTTCGGGCAGGCCCACAGGGGTAAGGTTCTGGTTTTCGTCGCGGTACAGCGGCGAGGGCTGACCACCCGGCAAGAGGGTCTTCACCTGTACTTGCGTTACGGCTGAACGTGCAGGGGCGTGGCCGACCTGCATGACTTGGTAATGCACTTGGGTCGGGCCATCCAGCACAAAACTTTCCGGCACCCGCAGGTGGGTGAATGTGCCGATCTTGCAGGCGGTTACCCGACGCGAAGCGGCAAAGCAATTGTTCCAGAACAGCTCGATCAGGTCGCCCTCGTCCATGCCGGGATACGGCGCGATATCGACCTGCAGGTGTGCGGCGGCCAAGGCATTGATGCCATTGCCTATGGCCTGGGGCAGTGTCGGGGCGGTGAGTGGGGGACGCGTCATAAAATAATCTCCTTGATGCAGCCAGCAGCAATCGTTCCGGGCCTTTGGCGCAGGTGCGCGCGGGGGGGGGCCGAAAAGAACGATTCAGTGAATAGCCGGGATAGGATCCAATCCTCTGGGCGCTAGATAAGAGGGTTGGCCAAGGAGCGTCAATGGCGGCAAAGGGCTAAACGACGGGTTTGGAGATATTCAGAAGGGTCTGACTGGCGCGGGGATATTCGGGCGGATGTGGTGGGGTGTTTTGCAGGTTGGAACGAGGACTTCGTGTAGGAACAGGCTTGTGTGGGAGCTGGCTTGCCTGCGAAGGCATCGCCACGGGAAGACAGGTTCACCGAGGTGGCTGCATCGCAGGCAAGCCAGCTCCCACACAAAGCCTCAGTGGGCGAGAAACTTGCTCAGGAACTGTTTGGTACGCTCTTCCTTGGGGTTGGCAAACAACGCCTTGGCTTCGCCTTGTTCCACGATCACGCCCTTGTCGAAGAAGATCACCCGGTTGGCTACGTCGCGGGCAAAGCTCATCTCGTGGGTGACGATCACCATGGTGCGGTTTTCTTCGGCGAGGCTGCGGATGGTTGCCAGCACTTCACCCACCAGTTCCGGGTCGAGGGCCGAGGTGGGTTCGTCGAACAGAATCACCTCCGGCTCCATGGCCAACGCACGGGCAATCGCCACGCGCTGTTGCTGGCCGCCCGACAGACGCCGTGGGTACGCGTCTTCCTTGCCCGCCAGGCCGACTCTGGCCAGCAGCTTGCGACCCAGGGCGTCAGCCGCTTCCCGTGGCATCTTCTTGACCACGGTGGGCCCTTCGATCACATTTTCCAGCGCAGTGCGGTGGGGGAACAGGTTGAAGCTCTGGAACACAAAGCCCACGTGCTGGCGCAGGCGCCGCACCAGGCTTGCCTGCTGGTTGATCGGCTTGCTGCTGTCGATCTCGATATCACCCACCTTGATACGACCGCTGGTGGGTTGTTCGAGGAAATTCAGGCAGCGCAGGAAGGTGGTCTTGCCGGAACCGCTGGGGCCGATGATGGCGATGACTTCGCCTTCCTTGACCTCCAGGTCGATGCCGTTGAGCACCACCTGACCCTTGAATTGTTTGGTCAGTTTTTCAACCACGATCATGCTTCAGGACTCCAGGTCATGCCGGTTGACCCGGTCTTCCAGGCGATTCTGCAAATGCGCCAGGATGCTCGCCAAAATCCAGTAGATCAGGGCAGCGGAGAGATACATGGTGAAGATTTCAAAGGTCCGCGCCGACACCAATTGCGCCTGGCGAAACAGCTCCGGCACCTGAATAGTGGCGGCCAGCGCCGTGTCCTTGACCAGCGAAATAAAGCTGTTGCCCAGCGGCGGCAAGGCCGTGCGCATGGCCTGCGGCAGGATGGCCCGGCGCAGGGTCTGCGCACGGGTCATGCCGATACTGGCCGCAGCTTCCCATTGGCCGCGCTCAATGGAACCGATGGCGGCGCGCAGGATTTCACAGGCATAGGCGGCCATGTTCAGCGAAAAGCCGATCATGGCCGCCGGGATCGGATCCAGCTCGATGCCCACTTGCGGCAAGCCGTAGTAGATCAAGAACAGCTGTACCAGCAAGGGCGTGCCGCGAAAGAACGACACGTAGACTCGGGCAAGCCAGCTCACCAGCTTGAAGCGCGACAACCGCATCAAGGCCAGGCCGAAGCCCAGCAGCAAGCCGAAAAACATCCCGCCGAGGCTGAGGATCACCGTGTAATACGCGCCCTTGAGCAGAAAGGGCGCGGAGTCCAGCGCGAGTTGGAAACCTGCTTCCATTATTGAGTGACGTCAGCGTTGAAGTACTTCTCGGACAGCTTCTTCAAGGTGCCGTCGGCGCGCAGTTTGTCGAGGGCCTTGTTCACCGCGTCGAGCAGTTCTGGCTCGCCTTTGCGCAGGGCAATACCGGCTTCCTGACGGGAGAAGGCGTCGCCGGCTGCGGCGGTGTCAGGGGCTTTCTTGGCGTATTCCAGGGCGGCCAGGCGGTCGATCAGGATGGCGTCGATACGGCCGATGCGCAGGTCCTGGAACTTGGTCGGGTCGTCGTTGTAAGTCTTGATGAGGGCTTTAGGTTGGTTGTCCTTGAGCCATTGCTCGTAGTTGGTGCCCAGGCCTACACCGACTTTCTTGCCGGCCAGGTCGTCGGCGGTTTTGATCGCGTCAACGTTCTTCTTCAGCACCAGTGCCTGGATACCGGACACGGTGTAAGGCTTGGAGAAATCGTACTTTTTCTTGCGCTCTTCAGAGATGGTCACTTGGTTGACCACGGCGTCCAGACGCTTGGATTCCAGGGCGGCGAGGATGCCATCCCATGGAGTGGCCTGCAGCTTGACCTTCACGCCCAGCTCTTTGGCCAGGGCTTCGGACAGCTCCACTTCGAAACCGCTGAGCTTGCCGCTTTCATCGACGAAGCTGAACGGTGGGTAGGTGCCTTCCAGGCCGATCTTGATCTCGCCTGCTTTCTTGATGTTGTCCAACTGCTCGCCAGCCACTGCCTGGCCCAGCAGGCCAGCCCCGAGTGCCAGGCCCAAAGTGCCAACCAACAACGTGCGACGGAATACAGAAATAGTCATGAAGAGCCCCTGTGTTTTTTATGTTGAGCGAAGCAGGTGACGCAGTAGTCGTATCCTGCCTTAAAGCGCGTAGCGCGTCTTCGCCTACGGCGCGATGATAGATCGGGTTTTTAAGACTTGAAAATAATATAAATCTAATTTGATATTCTATTATTGAATATGGCGTGCATTAATGTGGGAGCTGGCTTGCCTGCGATAGCGGTGGATCAGTCAGCACATCATTCACTGACACACCGCTATCGCAGGCAAGCCAGCTCCCACATTTTAATCCGCGTTTATTCAGTTGAAGGCTGTGTTGTAAGCGAACAACGCTGGCGCGCCACCGGTATGCAGGAAAATGATCGGCCCGTCCTCAATCCGCTGACGCCCGATGCCATCCAGCAAACCGGCCATGGCCTTGCCAGTGTAGACCGGGTCCAGCAGCAGGCCTTCCTGGCTCGCCAACAGCTTGACCGCCGCCAGGGTGCCGGCGTTCGGTTCGCCATAGCGCGGGCCGAAGTATTCGTCCCACAGGATCACCTTGAAGGCTTCGGGAATATCCACACCCAGCAACTCGGCGGTGCGTTCGGCCAGGCCTTCTACTTTCGGGCGCTGGGTCTCTTCGGTGCGCGAGACAGTGACGCCAATCACGGGCAGGTTCGGCAATACTTCGCTCAGGGCCAAGGCCAAGCCACTGTGCGTTCCCGCACTGCCGGAGGCCAAGACCACGGCGGCGAACTCGATGCCACTGTCTTCGATCTGCCCGGCCAGCTCCAGCCCGGCGCGTACATAACCCAATGCACCGAGGGCATTGGAACCGCCAATAGGCACCAAATACGGTTTTTTGCCGTTGCTGCGCAGGCGGTCGGCGAGGGCGTTGAGTTGGTCGTCGACGTTGTCGAGGTTCTCCACCAACTCCACCTTGGCGTCGAACAACTCCAGCAGCAGGCGGTTGCCGTTGCCCAGGTAATTGGGGTCTTCGGTGCCGGTGGGGTTTTCCAGCAGGGCGACGCAGCCCAGGCCGAGCTTGGCGGCCAGCGCGGCGGTCTGGCGCACGTGGTTGGACTGGATCGCGCCGGCTGTCACCAGGGTGTCGGCGCCTTGGGCGATGGCGTCTGCGGCGAGGTATTCAAGTTTGCGCAGTTTGTTGCCGCCCATGGCCAGCGGCGTGGTGTCGTCGCGCTTGACGTAGATGTCCCTGCCCAACCAGGCCGACAGCCGCTCGAGTTTTTCCAGGGCAGTGGCGCCGCCCAGCAGTTCCAGGCGGTTAAAACGGTCGAGCTGTTGTTTGATCATGGCTACGCACGGTTGATGAGTATGGGGCGACTATAGGCAGGCACTTTTCATCGGGCAACCGTCAATCGCTTATTCCGGACGGTTCTTAGCATCACACCATTGGTTCTTAAGGGCGGCGAGTGTGCATACCGTAAAGTGATGGCCATTTCGTCAGGAGTGAATACCGTGAGTGAGCGTTCCAGTCATTGGCAATTACAGACCATCGTCAGCCAACTGCGCAGCGCCCGGGATCAGTGGCGGACGCGCAATGGGCGCTTGAGTGGCGAGCATGGCGGCCGCGAATTACCGTCCCGCGAGGCGGTGGCGCAGATTCTGGAGTCGTTGTGCGGTGCACTGTTTCCCATGCGCCTTGGGCCGGTGGACCTGCGTGAAGAGAGTGAAGATTTCTACGTCGGGCATACCCTCGACGTCGCCTTGAATGCCTTGCTCGGCCAGGCCCGTCTGGAGCTGCGCTACGCCGCACGACAAGGCGCCAAGGATGACAGTGAAGTCGATGCGCTCGCCATCCGCCTGATCCAGGATTTCGCCCTGGCCCTGCCGTCCCTGCGCAGTCTGTTGGACACTGACGTGCTGGCCGCCTACCACGGCGATCCGGCGGCGCGCAGCGTGGATGAAGTGCTGCTGTGCTATCCGGGCATCCTGGCGGTGATTCACCATCGCCTGGCCCACCACCTGTACCGTGCCGGTCTGCCGTTGTTGGCGCGGATCAGCGCGGAAATTGCCCACTCCGCCACCGGTATCGATATCCATCCCGGCGCGCAGATCGGACCGAGCTTTTTCATCGACCACGGGACCGGCGTAGTGATCGGTGAAACCGCGATTATCGGCGAGCGCGTGCGCATCTACCAGGCCGTGACCCTGGGCGCCAAGCGCTTCCCGGCAGACGAGGACGGGCAGTTGCAAAAAGGCCATCCACGCCACCCGATTGTCGAGGATGACGTGGTGATCTACGCCGGGGCGACGATCCTGGGGCGTATCACCATCGGCCAGGGCTCGACCATCGGCGGCAACGTGTGGCTGACGCGCAGCGTGCCGGCGGGGGCGAATATCACCCAGGCCAACCTGCAACATGATGACGGCACGCAAAAGTGATGGCACTTCCCGTGAGCGCTGAGGACTAAGCTTGCCTTGGCTGGCGTAGGAAATGTCTACCGCTCAGCCCTGCGATTAGTCCCAGACCGCCCATCCATGTTTAACTTGAATGCTCGTTCAAGTTAAACCCGGTGGTTCGCTGCCCGCTCACAACAGGAGGCTTACCTTTGCTGAGTCCGTTATTTACAGCCACATCTCACTCCCTCGGGGTGCATCGTTCATGAGTGCATCGTCCACCCCTACCAGCGGCCAGGTGCGCATGAATGCGCCGGTCTTCTACTTCGCCGCGACGTTTATCCTGCTGTTCGGCATCACTGTCATCGCTATCCCGCAACAGGCTGGTGCCTGGCTGCTGGCCGCGCAAAACTGGGCGGCCAATACGGTCGGCTGGTACTACATGCTGGCGATGACCCTGTATCTGGTCTTCGTGGTGGTCACCGCGCTATCGGGCTACGGCAAGATAAAACTCGGTGCCGACCACGACGAGCCCGAATTCAGTTACCTGTCCTGGGCCGGCATGCTGTTCGCCGCAGGGATCAGCATCACGCTATTTTTCTTCTGCGTCTCCGAACCGCTGACGCACCTGGTGCAACCGCCCCAGGGCGCGCCGATGAACGCCGATGCCGCACGCCAGGCCATGCAGATCCTGTTTCTGCACTGGGGCCTGCACGGTTGGGGCGTGTTCGCCTTTGTCGGCATGGCCCTGGCGTATTTCGCCTACCGGCATAACTTGCCGCTGGCGCTGCGTTCGGCGCTGTACCCGTTGATCGGCAAGCGCATCAACGGCCCCATCGGTTACGCGGTGGATGGCTTTGGCATCATTGCCACGGTGTTCGGCCTCGGTGCCGACATGGGCTTCGGCGTGTTGCACCTCAACTCCGGTCTCGACTACCTGTTCGGCATCGCCCATACCCAGTGGATCCAGGTGGGTCTGATCACGCTGATGATGGGCGCTGCGATCATCGTCGCCGTGGCCGGTGTCGATAAAGGCGTGCGCGTGATGTCCGACATCAACATGCTGCTGGCCTGTGCGCTGCTGCTGTTCGTGTTGTTCGCCGGGCCCACCCAGCACTTGCTCAACACACTGATCCAGAACATCGGCGACTACCTGGGCGCCTTGCCGACCAAGAGTTTCGACGTGTACGCCTACGACAAACCCAGCGACTGGCTGGGCGGTTGGACGGTGTTCTACTGGGCCTGGTGGATTGCATGGTCGCCGTTCGTGGGCCTGTTTATCGCACGCATTTCCCGTGGCCGTACCATCCGCGAATTCGTGTTTGGCGTGCTGCTGATCCCGCTGGGTTTCACCCTGGCGTGGATGTCGATCTTCGGCAACAGCGCCATCGACCAGGTGCTCAACCACGGTATGGCCGCGCTCGGTCAGTCGGCCATCGATAACCCGTCGATGAGCCTCTACCTGCTGCTGGAAACCTACCCGTGGAGCAAGACGGTTATCGCGGTCACGGTGTTTATCAGCTTCGTGTTCTTTGTAACCTCTGCTGACTCGGGCACCGTGGTGCTGTCCACCCTGTCGTCCAAAGGTGGCAACGCCGATGAAGACGGGCCGAAATGGCTGCGGGTGTTCTGGGGCGCGATGACGGCGCTGGTCACCAGTGCCTTGCTGTTTGCCGGCAGCATTGATTCGCTCAAGTCGGCGGTGGTGCTGACCTCGTTGCCGTTCTCCATGATCCTGCTGCTGATGATGTGGGGGTTGCACAAGGCGTTCTATCTGGAGTCGCAAAAGCAGATCGCCCAGCTGCATTCATTGGCACCGATTTCGACGGCTCGCAAAGGGCGCGGCGGCTGGCGCCAGCGTTTGAGCCAGGCCGTGCACTTCCCGTCGCGAGACGAGGTGTACCGTTTCCTTGACTCGACGGTGCGCCCGGCGATTGAAGAGGTGACGGCGGTGTTTGTCGAGAAGGGTTTGAACGTCGTGACGCAACCCGACCCCGCCAACGACAGCGTCAGCCTGGAAATCGGCCATGGCGAGGAGCGTCCCTTCATCTACCAGGTGCAAATGCGCGGCTACTTCACGCCGTCATTTGCCCGCGGCGGGATGGGCTCCAAGGAGCTTAACAACCGTCGTTACTACCGGGCGGAAGTGCACTTGGCCGAGGGCAGCCAGGACTACGACTTGGTGGGCTACACCAAGGAACAGATCATCAACGACATCCTCGACCAGTACGAGCGCCACCTGCAGTTCCTGCACCTGGTGCGCTGAGGCTCAGGCCCTGAGGTACAGGGCCAGTGCCACCAGGGGCGCGCCGAACACGCCACTGCCGATCACCAGCTCCGACACCAGGGGCTGGCCGGCAGTGACGACCCCTACAGCGCCATTGACCACCGCCACCCCCAACCAGATCGCCACAAAGCTGTAGGCCAGAATGTGCCGGCTCACGCCGAGCCTCTGCCCGATCAACAGCATCAGTACCAGCAGGATCAAGCCTGCGCTGATCACCAGGGTGGTGTGCATGTTCAGAGCTCCTTGCCCAGTGTGTTGTCCAGGGAATAGCGGCCGGCACCGCGAAATACCAGGTACAACGATAGCAGCGCCATCAGCACTGGATACTCGATGCCTCGGTCGATCCACGGCCACGTCGGCCCCAGCAAGTAAGCAATGGTCAGCATCTGCACGGTCATCATGGCCGCGACCAGCCGTGTGCCCAGGCCGAGCATCAACAGCAATCCACCGACTGCTTCCAGCAAGGCCACCAGCAGGCCGATCAGCTCCGCCTGCGGCAAGTGCAGGCGGTTCTGGATCAGATTGATGGAGGCCGCCATCGGGTCGGCCATCGAACCATGGGCATTGCCCAGCAATTTGGGCAGCCCGTGGGTGAGCATGATCACCCCAAAGCCTGCGCGCAGCAGCGCGTAGGCCAGGGGTTCGGCGCAGCGGTAAAGCGGGGCGAGTGCGGGGATCAACAAGGTCATGGCGAGCCTCCGCGTTTTCAGTGGCTGACCGGCTTGAGCAGGTCTTGCAGACCGACCTTCCAGAACAGCTCGGCACGCACCCGGTCGGCCACGCCGTTGACGATTTCGCAGCCGTCTTCGGAAGGGTCGATATGCCGACGCAAAGGGCGGGTGCCGAAGGGCATGTCGATGATCTCGACCATGGCCTTGGCTACCTCCGCCACATCTGCGTCGGCCGGTTCCAGTGCCGCCAGGCCGTGCAGGGCGGCTTGCGCCACACCGGCATAAGGGCCGTCTTCATACTCACTCATCCGCGCCTGGTCGGCAGGCTTGCCGGAGTGGGCGAAATGGTTGGTGCCCTTGGTGAATGCGCCGGGCACGATGATCGAGGTCTCGATGCCCCAGCGGGTCAGCTCGCTGGCGTAGGACACCGCCAGGGAGTCCATCGCCGCCTTGGCCGCGAAGTACGGCGCCAGGAACGGCGGTGTTCCACCGCGTGCGCTGCTGGACGACACCCACATCACCAGGCCTTTGCCCTGCTTGCGCAAGTACGGCAGTGCGGCGCGGTTGACCCGCTGGGTGCTCAATACGTTGATGTCATATAGCTGGGCGAACTGCTCCGGCGTGAAGGCTTCGGCCGGGCCGAACGACATGTGCCCGGCGTTGTGGATGATTACATCCAGGCGCCCGCAGTCCACGACAATCTTGGCAACGCCGGCCTCCACTGAATCGCTGGATGCCACATCCAACTCGATACTGCGCAAGTCCACCTGATGCGCGTGGGCATAGCGCTGCACTTGGGCCACCTGCGGCGCATTGCGCCCCAGGGTTTCGCGCATGCTGGCGTAGACCGTATGGCCGGCGTCGGCCAAGGCACGGGCGGTGAGTGCGCCAAAACCGCTGGAGGCGCCGGTAATCAGGATGATCGATTTCATGGTGGTGACCTCTTCGCAAGTGGGCTCAGGCGTGGTGGTGGAAACGCTGCTGCACGGCGTGGGAGAACCAGCCGGCAAAGGCCCCGAGGCTGCTGGCACCGCCCAGTTCGGCGAAGGTTTCCAGAGATGGCTCAAGGTGCGAGGCGAAGTAGGTGATCAGGCCGAGAAAGTAGCTGACGATGTTGTTCATCACCGGTACGGCCCTGAGTGAAACCACGACCATGGCCACGACAAAGACGACGGCAGGTAATGCCCATGTGCCGAAAATCGGAGCCAAGGCAGCGATGCTCTTGGCCGCCAACATGCCGAACACAAGCCCCAGCAATACACAGCCTAGGTTGGCCAGACCGTCGCGCAGGGTCAGGCCGCGACTGAAGAAGGCGACCCAGCCGACAAACATCGCCCAGACGGGCAAGGTCAGCATCCCGCTGGTGCCTGCCGCCACGGCGGCAGTGGTCGCCGCGATGGCTGTTATCAGGTTGAACATCCACTTGGATCGGTTGCGCGTGTGGTTAGTACGGTCGAGTGAGTTCATGTGCATGACTCCCTATTTTGGGTGGGTGGTTTAAACGAGCCCGCCATTGGCGCGCAGGATTTGCCCATTGATCCAAGCACCGGCCGGGCTCACCAGAAACGCCACCACGCGGGCGATATCTTCCGGTTGGCCAAGGCGTTCCAGCGGCGGCATCTTGGCCATGCCCTGGATCTGCTCTTCGCTCTTGCCGTGCAGGAACAACTCGGTGGCGACCGGGCCTGGCGCCACGGCGTTGACGGTAATCCGGCGCCCGCGCATCTCTTTGGCGAACACTTGGGTCAGGGACTCCACCGCCGCCTTGCTGGCGATGTACACCGCATAGCCGGGGAAGTTGAGGCCGACGGTGCTGCTGGAGAAGTTGACGATGCGCCCGCCGTCGTTCATGCGGGTGGCGGCCTCACGCAGGGCGTTGAAGGTGCCACGGGTGTGGATATCGAAGTTCTGGTCGTAGAGTTCATCGCTGTGCTGGGCCAGGGGCAGCGTCTTGAGGATGCCGGCGTTGTTGATCAGCACATCCACCTTGCCCAATTGCGCCTCGGTTTCGTCGAAGAGGCGCTTGATGTCGGCGGGTTTGGCGACGTCGCCTTTGATCGCTATGGCTTGGTGGCCAGCCTGGCGTAGTTCCACCACCAGCTTCGACGCCTCGGTGGCGCTGCTGGCGTAGTTGATGGCCACGGCGTAACCGTCGGCTGCGAGTTGCTTGGCGATGACGGCGCCAATGCCACGGGAAGCGCCGGTGATGATTGCTACCTGAGTCGTCATGATCTGGGTTCCTTGAACGGGGTGTGGAAGCAGATTCACATGTTTACCCAGGCCGATAAATGCGCCAGAGTTGCCTTGACTGTTCAATAATCGCCAACAATCGGCGTGTAGGAGTGCAGCGTGGATCAAGTCAAAGCCATGAAGGTCTTCGTGCGGATTTACGAGCGTTCCAGCTTCACCCTGGCGGCCGATGACCTGAATCTGCCCCGTGCGACCCTGACTCACACCCTCAATCAATTCGAAGCTTGGCTCGGCACGCGCTTGTTGGAACGCAGTACCCGGCGTGTGCGCCCGACCCTCGATGGCGAGGCGTATTACCAGCGATGCGTGCAGCTACTCGCGGAGCTGGAAGAAGCCGAGTTGGCGTTCCGCAGCGTAGCGCCCAAGGGGCGTTTGCGCGTGGACCTGCACGGCACGCTGGCCAAGTATTTCGTGGTGCCGGCGCTGCCGCAATTCATGGCGCGATACCCGGATATCGAGCTGTCCATCAGTGAGGCGGATCGCTTTGTCGACCTGATCGCCGAGGGCGTCGATTGTGTGCTGCGTGCTGGCACCCTGGGGGATTCCGCGTTGATTGGTCGGCGCGTCGCCAACCTGCGCCAGGTGACGTGCGCGAGCCCTGCCTACCTGCGCAAATACGGCGAACCCAAAAGCCTCGCCGAGCTGAGTGAACACCGCGCGGTGAACTACGTTTCGCGCACCACGGCCAAGCTGTTTCCGTTCGAGTTTATGGTCGATGGCGAGTTGCAGGAAGTGAGTATCGAAGGTGCGCTATCGGTGTTTGGCGCGGAGATTTACTCCGCCAGTGCGGTGGCCGGATTGGGCATTATCCAGTGTCCGTATTACCGCATGGCGGAGCTGATCGGGCAGGGCGTGATGCGTGAAATTCTGCAGGAAACACCGCCACCCTTGATGCCGGTGTCAGTGCTTTATCCACAGAACCGACACATGTCGCCGAGGGTGCGCGTGTTCGTCGACTGGCTCGCGGAAATCTTCGAAAATGCTCGCTAACCCGCGTAGTTAAAGGGTTTCATGAATTTAATTTCATCCGTCTACATCGGGTTTTGACGCGGAACTGTCATCTGGCCACTGCGTAATTGTGTGAAGCGTTTGACGCTTTCATTTCAGAACAGTGACGGAGACCGGTAACAATGAAGACGTTGATAAGCCCTATGGTGGGTGCCGCCATGGCGAGCTTTATGCTGTCCGCCCACGCCGATTTTATCGATGACAGCCACGCCGATGTGACCCTGCTCAACCGCTACCTCAACCAGCAGGGGCGTGATGTGGTGAACAGCAATGCCAAGGCCCACAGCATTCGCGATTGGGGCCAGGGGTTCGAGTTCAACTTCAAGTCCGGCTACACCGAAGGTCCAGTGGGTTTTGGCCTGGACTTGCAGGCGTTCTACGGGTTGAAACTGGACTCCGGCGGCGACCTCAATGACAAGGATCACCAGGGCCGCTACCCCGGCAGCATGTTCCCACTGGATAACGGCAAATCCGCCGACCAGTTCGGTGTGTTGAGCCCGACGTTCAAGATGCGTTTCGCCAAGGATGAACTGCGTGTCGGCACGCTCTACGGCAACAACCCGATACTCGCCAACACCGACGGACGCCTGTACCAGCAGACCAATACCGGTGTGCAACTGGTGTCCAAGGACCTCAGCGACTTCACCTTCACCGGCGGCGATATCTTCAAGACCAAGATCCGCAATGAAACCGGCGATCAGGGCATGATCACCGCCGGCGGCACCAAAGAGAGCGATCGCTTCCTGTTTGGCGGTGCGGATTACACCGGTATCCAGAACACCACGGTCAGCCTGTGGTATTCCAACCTTGAGGATTACTACCAGCAGTTTTTCCTCGGTGCCAAGCGCCATGACGCATTGTCTGTGGGCGCCATCGACACCGACGTGCGGGTGTTCCGCAGCCTCGGTGTGGGCGGCAACGCCGACGGTGACAAAGATTTCGCAGCGGCTGGCCTCTACGGTGACGGCACGGGCAAGGGCCGCATCAACCAGACCACCGCCAGCTTGCTTGAAAGCTACAGCCTCGACGGCCACACCGTCGGCCTGGGTATCCAGAAAAACAGCGGCGACAGCGACTTCCCGTACCTGGATTCCGGCCTGAACAGCGGCGACAACCGCCAGGGCCCAGGCTCGGGCGCCGACACCCCGGCGCTGACCAACATGCAGTTGAATAAATTTCAACACGCCGGTGAGCGTACTTGGCTTGCGCAGTACAAGTATGACTTCGGTAAGCTTGGCCTCACGGGCCTGACGTTCTCCGCCGCCTATGCCCACGGCGATGACATCCGCACGGCGCAAGGCACTACCAGCGAATGGGAACGCAACGTCGCCGTGGCGTATCAAGTGCCCACTGGCACTCTCAAGGGCCTGGGTGTGACCTGGAAAAACGCCCACGCCAGCCCGGACATCAGCGGTGCCACCGTGCAGGATGAAAACCGCTTCTATGTGAGTTATGTCGTTCCACTCTGGTAGGCAATTGCTGTAGAACGGAACGGCAGACTTAAGCGATTCAGCTGGTTAAAAGGCCTGGGAATAACCTTATTCCCGGGCCTTATTTGCCGACGTCCAAGAGAGGATTCGATGACTTACATTGCTGCCGAAAACCGCTATGAATCTATTCCGTACCGCCGCGTAGGCCGCAGTGGATTGGTGCTGCCTGCACTGTCCCTGGGCCTATGGCACAACTTTGGCGACAGCACCCCGATCGACACCCAGCGCGCTCTGTTGCGCACCGCGTTCGATCTGGGTATCAACCACTTCGATCTGGCCAACAACTACGGCCCGCCCTACGGCAGCGCCGAGATCAACTTCGGCCGTTTACTGCGCGAAGACTTCAAGCACTACCGCGATGAACTGATCATCTCCAGCAAAGCCGGCTGGGACATGTGGCCTGGCCCTTACGGCCAGGGCGGCGGCTCACGCAAGTACGTGCTGGCCAGCCTCGACCAGAGCCTGCAACGCCTGGGCGTCGACTACGTGGACATCTTCTACTCCCACCGTTTTGACGCCGACACCCCCCTGGAAGAAACCGCCAGCGCCCTCGCCACTGCCGTGCAGCAAGGCAAGGCGTTATACATCGGGATCTCGTCCTACTCGGGCGTGAAAACCCGCGAAATCGCCGCGCTGCTCCAAGAGTGGAAAGTACCGCTGCTGATCCACCAGCCGGCCTACAACCTGCTCAACCGCTGGGTGGAAAAAGACCTGCTGGACACCACCGAAGAGCTCGGCGCCGGGGTGATTGCTTTCACGCCATTGGCCCAAGGTTTGTTGACCGACAAATACCTCAACGGCGTACCGGCGGATGCGCGAGTGAATCGTCCGGGCGGTGGTTCGTTGCAGGCCAAGCACCTGTCCGAAGCCAACATCGCCCACGTGCGTGCACTGAATGAAATCGCCCAGCGCCGTGGCCAGAGCCTGGCGCAACTGGCATTGGCCTGGACATTGCGAGATCCACGGGTGACCAGTGCGCTGATCGGTGCGAGCCGGCCGGAGCAGATTATCGAGAACGTTGGTGCGTTGAAGAACTTGAGCTTCAGTGCGGAAGAACTGGCGGAGATTGATCGATTTGCGCAGGAAGGTGGGATTAACCTGTGGGAAAAGCCATCCACCGCTGAATAACCTGACGCCACTCGATCAAATTGTGGGAGCGGGCTTGCTCGCGAATGCGGAGTGTCAGTCAACAGATGTACTGACTGATCCACCGCCTTCGCGAGCAAGCCCGCTCCCACATTTAATCCTCGGCGGGATTTAGAACGGCACATCCCCCAAAATCGTCGCCCGATGCATCACCCGCCGCTGCGGCCGGTAATCATCCACCGCGTAGTGCTGCGTCACGCGGTTATCCCAGAACGCCACGTCATTCTCTTGCCAGCGCCAGCGGATAGTGAACTCCGGGCGTGTCGCGTGGGCGAACAGCAACTTCAGAATCCCCTCGCTTTCCGCTGGCTCAAGTTCATTGATCTTGGTGGTGAACCCTTCGCTGACAAACAGCGATTTGCGCTCACTCACCGGGTGCGTGCGCACCACCGGATGCGACAACGGCGGGTTCTTCTTGCGGGTCTCTTCCCAACGCGCCAGGTCTTCAGCGGTGTTGCCAAAGCGCTCCAGTGGGAAGGATTTGGTGAAGTCGTGGGTCGCGGTCAGCCCGTCGAGCAAGCGCTTCAACGGCTCGGACAGCGCCTCATACGCCGCAATCCCGCTGGCCCACAGCGTATCGCCGCCAAACGCCGGCAGCAGCTTGGCGCTGAGTACGGCGCCTAACGCCGGAGTCGGCAGGAAGGTCACGTCGGTGTGCCACACGGCGTTGTCGCGCACGTCGGTGACGGCGGTGTCGAGGATCAGCACTTCGGGCTGTTCCGGTACGTTGGGGTAGATCGGGTGGATATGCAGGTCACCAAAATTCGCTGCGAATCGCGCTTGTTGTTGCGGGTTGATCGGTTGATCGCGGAAGAACAGCACCGAGTGCTTGAGCAACGCCTGTTCAATGGCGTCGCGCTCTTTAAGGTTCAACGGCTGGGTGATATCGACGCCACTGATCAGGGCACCCAATGCGGTGCTGATGGGGGTAACGGTCAGGCTGCTCATGCGGTTCTCACTCAATGTGCCTGGCCATGCCACGGCACTAATTTACGCTGCAGGGCGCGCAGGCCCATTTCCATGGCGAAGGCGATCAGGGCGATGACGAGGATGCCCAGCACCACCACGTCAGTGACCAGGAACTGCGCCGCCGACTGCACCATGAAACCCAGGCCGCTGGTGGCCGCGATCAGCTCGGCGGCGACCAATGTCGACCAGCCCACGCCCAGGCCGATGCGCACGCCGGTGAGGATGTCGGGCAGGGCGCTCGGCAGGATCACATGGCGAATCAGCTGGGCGCGGGTGGCGCCCAACGACTGCGCCGCGCGCAGCTTGGCCGGGTCGACCGTGCGCACACCGGTCGCGGTGGCGATGGCAATCGGCGCGAAGATCGCCAGGTAAATCAGCAGCACCTTGGACAACTCGCCAATGCCGCACCAGATCACGATCAGCGGCAAGTAAGCCAGCGGCGGGATCGGGCGGTAGAACTCGATCAACGGGTCGAGAATGCCACGGGCGATACGGTTGGAGCCGATGGCGATCCCCACCGGCACGGCGGTCAGCACGGCAAAACCCAGGCCCAGACCGATACGGCTGAGGCTCGCGGCCAGGTGTTGCCACAGGGTTGAGTCCATGTAGCCCGTGGTCGCCAGCAGCCAGCCTTTTTGCAACACGGCGGACGGTGGCGGCAGGAACAGTGGTTCGATCAAGCCGGTGGCGGTCACGGCCCACCAGAGTGCCAACAAGGCAAACAGGGTCAATACGCTGATCCAGCGGGTGCTCAAGCTACGGCGCACCGGGATAACCGTGTGCACCACCGGCTTGGCGGCGAGTTCGTAGCTGCTCATGCGGACACCTGCCGTTGGGAGAACACTTTGCCCAGCACGTGTTCGCGGGTTTCGATAAAGCGCGGGTCGGACTTGATCGCCCGCGCCGACTCACCGGCGGCGTAGCGTTGGCCGAAGTCCAGGCTCAGGCGTTCGACGATCTGGCCAGGGTTGGGCGCCAGCAGGATCAGGTCAGTGGCGAGGAAGACCGCTTCTTCGATGTCGTGGGTAATCAGGAACACCGGCTTGGCCGTGCGCCGCCAGACTTGCAGCAGCAGCTCCTGCATCTGCTCGCGGGTGAAGGCATCGAGGGCACCGAAGGGTTCGTCCATCAGCAACACGCGAGGGTCGGCCGCCAGCGCGCGGGCCAGGCCGACGCGTTGCTTCTGCCCACCGGAAAGTTGCCAGATACGGCGGTTGTCGAAACCGGCCAGGTCCACCAGTGCAAGCATTTCCCGAGCGCGCACTTCACGTTGCGCCTTGGGCACACCGGCCAGCTCCAGGCCGAAGCCCACGTTGGCCAGCACGTCCTGCCAGGGCAGCAGGGCGTCGTCCTGGAACACCACGCCGCGCTCGGCGCTCGGGCCTTTGACCGGCACGCCATCAAGCGTAATGCGCCCGGCGGACGGTTCGACAAAGCCGGCAATCAGGTTCAACAGCGAAGTCTTGCCACTGCCGGACGGGCCGAGGGCCACCAGCAATTGCTGGGGCCCCAGGTCGATTGAAATGTCTGACAGTACCGGTTCTGTGGCGCCTGGGTACTGTGCGCTGATGCGCTCCAGTTGTAGCAAGGCCATCGCGATGAACTCCTGATCAGTTAGTAATGAACTTGGCGCTGACGTAAGGGGCGTAGTCCGGCAGCACGGCGTCGACCTTGCCCTGCTCCTTGAGGAACGCGGCGGTATCGGTCACGGCCTTGGTGGTCTGTGCACCCAGCAGGGTCACCTGGTCGGCGGCCAGCGGGTAGACGTTGCCTTGCAGCAGCAGTGGGATGTCGCTGGCCTTGGCGCCGGAGAGTTTCACCAGTTTTTCGACGTTGCCTTTGTCGGCGAGCCAGGCTTGTGGGTCTTTGCGGTAGGCGGCGTAGGCATCCAGGGTGACTTTGGCGAACGCCGTGACGATTTCCGGGTGCTTCTCGGCAAAATCCTTACGCACGATCCAGGCATCGAAGGTTGGCGCGCCGAACTTGGCCAGTTCGCCGGAGGTGATCAGTACCTTGCCGTTTTCCTTGGCCACGCCCAGGGCGGGGTCCCATACGTAAGTGGCGTCGATATCACCGCGCTTCCAGGCGGCAATGATCGCCGGGGGGGCGAGGTTGAGGATGGTCACTTTGGACGGGTCGATGTTCCAGTGTTTCAACGCGGCCAACAGGCTGTAATGGCCGGTGGACACGAATGGCACGGCGATTTTTTTGCCGATCAGGTCCTGCGGGCCATTAATCCCCGAACCGTTACGCGCCACCAGCGCTTCGGCGCCGCCGATCTGGGTGGCGACGAGGAAGGTTTCTACCGGCACTTTGCGGGTGATCGCGGCGGTCAGCGGGCTGGAACCGAGGTAGCCGATCTGCACATCGCCGGACGCGATGGCGGCGATGATGTCGGCGCCATTGTCGAATTTGCGCCAGTTGATCTTGGCGTTGGTGGCTTTTTCGTAAGCGCCGTCGGCCTGGGCGACTTTGGCCGGGTCCACGGTGGTCTGGTAAGCGATGGTCACATCCGCCGCCTGGGCAAACAGGCTGGCACCGGCCAGGGACAATGCGGCCAGGAGGCGCAGAGGGGTAAGCAGTTTCAAGGGGAAGCTCCTCAATCAGGCGGCCGAGGGTCGGCGTGTGAGGAGACTAAATGATCTAAGAATCCGAAAATAAATAACATTTTCGAATTAGCTTATGAGGAGAAGTGAACGTGGATCCTGAGGCGCATAGGTCAAATGTGGGAGCGGGCTTGCTCGCGAATGCGGTGTATCAGTCAGCACATCAACCACTGACAGACCGCATTCGCGAGCAAGCCCGCTCCCACAGGGGTTTGTGTACGATCTTTAGTTACTGATCGCCAGAATGCTCGCCTGGTACGAGCCAACAAACACGTCAAAATCACCTACTTCGTTCTGCTCCAGCTCTGCCTGCTGTGCCAGCGACTTACGCGCCAGTTCTTCAAAGTGTGCCTGCTCTTGCGCCGGCAACGGCTCCTTACGGAAATGCTCGGCGTGCAACTGGCTCTGGTGCAGGGAGAACTGCGCAAAACTTTCCTTACGCTCGGCCATCGCCGCCAACACCTGGGCTGACGGGGTCAGGGACGAATCCTTGACCTTCGCCAACTGAGCATCCAGCGCCTGGCTATGCTCGGTGATGCCGTGGCTCTCATCCAGCAAGGCAGCCAGTGGCGCAATCTGCTCCAGCAGTTCGGCAGCCCATTCCTTCATGTCCACAGGCTGGCCCTGACGCTGCAATTGCAGGCCGGGCCGACGACCTTCCTTGACCACGCTGAGGAAGTTGGAGGTGGCGTTGCCGCACTCGTTGTCGGCGAACAGCGGGCTGTCGTTCAACGCGCAGTACAGCAGGAAGGCGTCGAGGAAACGCGACTCCGGCAGGTCGATACCCATCGGCAGGAACGGGTTGATGTCCAGGCAGCGCACTTCGATGTACTGGATGCCACGGGCCACCAGCGCCTGGATCGGCCGTTCGCCGGTGTAGGTCACACGCTTGGGGCGGATGTTGGAGTAGTACTCGTTTTCGATCTGCAGGATGTTGGTGTTGAGCTGTACCCACTCACCGTCCTGATGGGTTCCGATTTCGACGTACGGTGCGTAGGGCGTTGCCACCGCTTCACGCAGGCTGTCGGTGTAGCTGCTCAAATCGTTGTAGCAAGGCGTGAGGCCGGCCTGGGCGTTGCTCTGGTAACCCAGGTCGCTCATGCGCAGGCTGGTTGCGTAGGGCAAGTACAGCGTGTCGGCGTCGAGCACTTCCAGCTGGTGCGAGCGACCGCGCAGGAAACCGGCGTCCAGGGCAGGGGATGCACCGAACAAGTACATCAGCAGCCAGCTGTAGCGGCGGAAGTTACGGATCAGCGCGATATAGGCGGTGGACTGGTAATCGCGGTCGGTACCGACAAACCCTTCCGTCTCTTTGAGCAACGGCCACAGCGCTTCAGGCAGCGAGAAGTTGTAGTGGATGCCAGCGATGCACTGCATGGTCTTGCCGTAACGCAGGGCCAGACCCTTGCGATACACGTACTTGAGCTGTCCGATATTGGACGTGCCGTAGTAGGCAATCGGAATATCTTCCTCGGCCGGCAACGGGCACGGCATCGAGGGGCTCCACAGGTATTCGCTGCCCAGCTTGGTGTAGGCAAAGCGATGGATCTTGTCCAGGCTGCTCAGGGTATCGGCCGGGTTGGGCAGGGCGGGAGTGATGAACTCCAGCAGCGATTCCGAGTAGTCGGTGGTGATCTGTTCGTGGGTCAACGCGGCGCCCAGGGCTTCAGGGTGCGGCGTTTGTGCCAGTCGACCCTCACCGGTGACACGCAGGCATTCGCGCTCGATGCCGTGCAAGCACTGCTCTAGCAGGGAGAGGTGTTCGCGCTTGCCGAGCAGGGCCAGGCGGCGGTTGAGAAGTTCGCTCAAGTTGGATTCCTTCACGCGTCAGTCGCCCCAATATGGGGGTGGGCAGGACGGTCTACAAGGGTGAAGTTAAAACTGGCGTGATCGCCTGGTTTAGAGTCGATTTAACCCGCTCTGAATATGCCGACTTCACTCCATGAATTTGGCTACAGCGCAGCGAGAAAATTCCGACGCCGTGATTGCAGCGCCGAAATTAACTCAAATCGGGGGTGGGGAGCTATAGGACAGCGAAGGTGCCCTGCGCTTTTGCGACAAGTCTTTCGTCTTGATACACGTCCGCCTCGACCACCAACGTGCGGCGACCGGCATGAATCACCCGGCTGGTGCACAGCACGTCACCGTCGGACACGGCGCGAATGTAGTTGATCTTGCACTCGATGGTCGCGCTCTGCTGGTCGAAACCATGGGAGCTGGAACAGGCCAGCCCCATCGTAATGTCCACCAGGCTGAAAATCGCCCCGCCATGGAGCTTGCCCGCGCGGTTGCGCAGTTGCGGCTCCAGGGTCAGGGCCACCTCGGCAACGCCTTCCTCAAGGCGTTGCAGGCGGCAGCCGATCAGTTCGCTGAACGCGCTCTGGGTCAAACCGGCCGGGATTTCCATCAGCGTTTCTTCAACTGTTTGGCGTTGGCGAACAGCGAGGCCATGGCATTGTTGCTTGGCGCTGCGGTGGCGGTTTCCTTGCGCGGTGCATTGTTCTGCGACTGGCGTGGAGCGGAACCCGGGCGCGCGCCACGGGCACCGTCAATTTTCTCGCCGGGGGTGTCGCTCATGCGCATCGACAGGCCAACGCGTTTGCGCGGGATGTCGACTTCCATCACCTTGACCTTGACCACGTCACCGGCTTTCACCGCTTCACGCGGGTCCTTGATGAATTTCTCCGAAAGCGCGGAGATATGCACCAAACCGTCCTGATGCACGCCGATGTCCACAAAGGCGCCGAAGTTGGTCACGTTGGTGACCACGCCTTCGAGGATCATGCCCAGCTCCAGATCCTTGAGGTCTTCGACGCCGTCCTGGAACTCGGCGGTCTTGAACTCGGGACGTGGGTCACGGCCTGGTTTTTCCAGCTCTTGCAGGATGTCGGTGATGGTCGGCACACCGAAGGTTTCGTCGGTGTACTTCTTCGGATCCAGGCGTTTGAGGAACGCAGCATCGCCGATCAGCGAGCGGATATCGCGCTCGGTCTCGGCGGCGATGCGCTGCACCAGCGGGTAGGCTTCCGGGTGGACGGCGGAAGAATCCAGCGGGTTGTCGCCGTTCATTACGCGTAGGAAGCCGGCGGCTTGTTCGAAGGTTTTCTCGCCCAGGCGTGCGACCTTTTTCAGCGCTGCACGGGTTTTGAACGCGCCGTTTTCGTCACGGTGGGTCACGATGTTCTGTGCCAGTGTGGCGTTGAGGCCGGAAATACGTGCCAGCAATGCAACAGAGGCGGTATTCACGTCCACGCCCACGGCGTTTACGCAGTCTTCCACCACGGCGTCCAGGCCGCGTGCCAGTTTCAGCTGCGACACATCGTGCTGGTACTGGCCGACACCGATGGATTTAGGGTCGATCTTCACCAGTTCGGCCAATGGATCCTGCAGGCGACGGGCGATGGACACCGCGCCACGGATCGACACGTCGAGGTCCGGGAATTCCTTGGACGCCAGTTCCGACGCCGAGTACACCGAGGCGCCGGCTTCGGAAACCATGACCTTGGTCATCTTCATGGCTGGGTATTTTTTGATCAGTTCGGCGGCCAGCTTGTCGGTTTCACGGCTGGCGGTGCCGTTGCCGATGGCGATCAGGTCCACCGCGTGCTTGGCGCACAGGGCGGCCAGGATTGCGAGGGTCTGGTCCCACTTGTTGTGCGGCACGTGCGGGTACACCGTGGCGTGGTCCAACAGCTTGCCGGTGGAGTCGACCACCGCGACCTTGCAGCCGGTACGCAGGCCCGGGTCGAGGCCCAGGGTGGCGCGCGGGCCGGCCGGGGCGGCCAGCAGCAGGTCATGCAGGTTGTGGGCGAACACGTTGATCGCCTCGGTCTCGGCGCCGTCGCGCAGTTCGCCGAGCAGGTCGGTTTCCAGGTGGGTGTAGAGCTTGACCTTCCAGGTCCAGCGCACCACTTCACCGAGCCACTTGTCCGCAGGACGGTTCTGATTCTGGATGCCGAATTGTTGACCGATCATGCCTTCGCACGGGTGCATGGTGCCCGGCAATTCGTCGCCGACCTTCAGCGCAGAGCTGAGAATGCCTTCGTTACGGCCACGGAAAATGGCGAGCGCGCGGTGGGACGGCATGCTTTTCAGCGGCTCGTCGTGTTCGAAGTAATCGCGGAACTTGGCGCCTTCCTCCTCTTTGCCGGCGATGACGCGGGCACTGAGAATGGCTTCTTGCTTCAAGTAAGTGCGCAGTTTTTCCAGCAGGCTGGCGTCTTCGGCGAAGCGCTCCATGAGGATGTACTTGGCGCCTTCGAGGGCGGCCTTGACGTCGGCGACGCCTTTTTCGGTGTCGATGAAGCGGGCGGCTTCGGTGTCCGGGGTCAGCGATGGGTCGTTGAACAGACCGTCGGCCAGCTCGCCCAGGCCGGCTTCCAGGGCGATCTGGCCCTTGGTGCGGCGCTTCTGTTTGTACGGCAGGTAGAGGTCTTCGAGGCGGGTCTTGGTGTCGGCGAGCTTGATGTCACGCTCGAGTTGCGGGGTCAGCTTGCCCTGTTCCTCGATGCTGGCGAGGATACTGATGCGCCGTTCGTCGAGTTCTCGCAGGTAGCGAAGGCGCTCTTCCAGGTGACGCAGCTGGGTGTCGTCGAGGCTGCCGGTCACTTCTTTACGGTAACGGGCGATGAAGGGCACCGTGGAGCCCTCATCCAGTAGAGCGACGGCCGCTTCGACCTGTTGTGGGCGTACACCGAGTTCCTCGGCGATGCGGCTGTTGATGCTGTCCATAAAACCACCTGAAATTCTGAAAAGCAGCTCGCAGGCCCGGAAAACAAGGCCCTGGGAGGCTGGTTGAGCGGCCCGACTGGCGCCGCTGCCTGGGTCAAGAGGCAGCCTATTGACCCTCGAAATCGAAAAAATCACACAAGCGGGTAAAAAAAGCCTCGGCATCAAACGGTAACGATCGGACGTTGCCCTGCACGACGGCGCCGCATTATAACCAGCGTTCTGCCCTTGGGGGGGATTGCGCCAACGGTTGTAGGGCGTGGGTTCGCTGGCAGTTGAGGAAAAATCTGCTAACAATGCACACGGTGCGTATAACGGCAGCTAGGCCATAATGCGCGCCGAGATAAGAGGAGCATCCAATGAGCAGCACTGCACAAACTGCTGAAGGCGAAAAAATTCTCATCGTTGACGACGATCCAGGGCTGAGCAGCCTGCTGGAGCGTTTCTTCAACTCAAAGGGCTACCGTGCTCGCGCGGTGCCCAACACCGAGCAGATGGACCGCCTGCTTGGGCGTGAAGTCTTCAACCTGGTCGTACTCGACCTGATGCTGCCCGGCGAAGACGGCCTGACCGCCTGCAAACGTCTGCGCGGCGCAAACAACCAGATTCCCATCATCATGCTCACCGCCAAGGGTGATGAGCTGAGCCGCATCAAGGGCCTCGAACTGGGCGCTGATGACTACCTGGCCAAGCCGTTCAACCCTGACGAGCTGATGGCTCGGGTCAAAGCCGTACTGCGTCGCCAAGCGCCGCCGGTTCCAGGTGCCCCAGGCAGCGAAGACGAGAGTGTCACCTTTGGCGACTACGAACTGTCGCTGGCGACCCGTGAGCTCAAGCGTGGCGATGAAGTGCACATGCTCACCACGGGTGAATTTGCCGTTCTCAAGGCCCTGGTGATGAACGCTCGCCAGCCGCTGACCCGCGACAAGCTGATGAACCTGGCCCGTGGTCGGGAATGGGATGCACTGGAGCGCTCCATCGACGTGCAGATCTCCCGTCTGCGCCGGATGATCGAGCCGGACCCATCCAAGCCGCGGTACATCCAGACGGTATGGGGTGTGGGTTATGTGTTTGTGCCGGACGGCAATAAAACCAGTTGACCGGTGATTTGCAGGGGCGGGCATCCTGGCGTTTGACTCCATGAGAGTCGACGGGATGTCCGGCGTCTGCAATTCTGCGAGCGCCGCTCGTTTCTGCAAGGTATCTAGCAGTCTTCTATGAAAACCCCGCTGTGGTTCCCCCAAAGTTTCTTCTCCCGCACCCTTTGGCTGGTGCTGATCGTCGTTCTGTTCTCCAAGGCACTCACACTGGTTTATCTGTTGATGAACGAGGACGTGCTGGTGGACCGGCAATACAGCCACGGTGTCGCCCTGACGCTGCGCGCCTATTGGGCGGCAGACCCTGAGAACCGCGAGAAGATCGCCAAGGCCGCGACCTTGGTGCGTGTCGCTGGCGCGGGTGTGCCAGAAGGCGAGCAGCATTGGCCCTACAGTGAAATCTATCAACGCCAGATGCAGGCCGAACTGGGTGAAGACACCGAGGTGCGGCTGCGTATGCATGTGTCGCCAGCCTTGTGGGTGCGTGCGCCAAGCCTGGGCGAAGATTGGTTGAAAGTACCGCTGTACCCGCATCCGCTGCGGGGGCAGAAGATCTGGAACGTGTTGGGCTGGTTCCTGGCGATCGGTTTGCTTTCAACGGCCTCGGCGTGGATTTTCGTGCGACAGCTCAATCAGCCTCTAAAACGCCTGGTGTTTGCCGCCCGTCAATTGGGCCAAGGGCGTAGCGTGCGCCTGCCGGTCAGCGATACTCCCAGCGAGATGACCGAGGTGTACGGCGCGTTCAACCAGATGGCGGAAGACGTCGAACAGGCCGGGCGCGAGCGCGAGTTGATGCTGGCGGGGGTGTCCCATGACTTGCGCACGCCGTTGACGCGACTGCGCTTGTCTCTGGAGTTGATGGGCAACGACAGCGATCTTACCGACGACATGGTCCGCGACATCGAAGACATGGACGCGATCCTTGACCAGTTCCTGGCGTTTATTCGCGATGGCCGTGATGAGGTGGTGGAGGAAGTCGACCTGACGGACCTGGTGCGTGAGGTGGTTGCACCCTACAACCAGAATGGCGAGCAGGTGCGTATGCGCCTGGAGCCGATCCAGCCGTTTGCGTTACGTCGGGTATCGATGAAGCGCCTGTTGAACAACCTGATCGGCAACGCCTTGCATCACGCGGGTTCCGATGTGGAAGTGGCGGCGTATGTCTCCGGCGACAGTGCTGCGCCTTATGTGGTGCTGAGCGTGATGGACCGGGGCGCCGGCATCGACCCGGACGAGTTGGAAGGCATCTTCAACCCGTTCACCCGTGGCGACCGTGCCCGGGGTGGCAAGGGGACTGGCTTGGGGTTGGCGATTGTGCGACGGATTGCCTCGATGCATGGCGGCAATGTTGAGCTGCGCAATCGCGAAGAGGGTGGCCTGGAGGCGCGCGTGCGTTTGCCGCTTGGGCTGATGTTGCCTAGGGATGCGGTCTGACAAACACCAAGTCATCAAATGTGGGAGCTGGCTTGCCTGCGATAGCTATAGTGGATTCACCACCGCTATCGCAGGCAAGTCAGCTCCCACACTTTTTAGCCCTTACCTTTGGTCCTGGTCATATTCGGCCCACCATTCTTCTCCAGATGCTGAATGATGATCCCCGCCACGTCCTTGCCCGTGGTGGTTTCAATGCCTTCGAGGCCCGGTGACGAATTCACCTCCATTACCAGCGGCCCGTGATTGGAGCGCAGGATATCCACACCCGCCACACTCAACCCCATCACCTTGGCGGCCCGCAGTGCGGTCATGCGTTCTTCCGGAGTGATCTTGATCAGGCTGGCGCTGCCGCCACGGTGCAGGTTGGAGCGGAACTCCCCTGGCTTGGCCTGGCGCTTCATCGCTGCAATCACCTTGTCGCCCACCACGAAGCAGCGGATATCCGCACCGCCGGCTTCCTTGATGTATTCCTGCACCATGATGTTCTGCTTGAGGCCCATGAACGCCTCGATCACGGATTCGGCCGCTGTCGCGGTTTCACACAGCACCACCCCGATACCTTGGGTACCTTCCAGTACCTTGATCACCAGCGGCGCACCATTGACCATGTCGATCAGGTCGGGGATGTCGTCGGGGGAGTGGGCAAAGCCCGTCACCGGCAGGCCGATCCCCCGACGCGACAACAGTTGCAGCGAGCGCAGCTTGTCCCGTGAACGGGCAATGGCGACCGACTCATTGAGGGGAAACACCCCCATCATTTCGAACTGGCGCAACACCGCGCAGCCATAGAACGTCACCGAGGCTCCGATGCGTGGGATCACCGCATCAAACCCCTCCAGCGGTTTGCCCCGGTAGTGGATCTGCGGCTTGTGGCTGGCAATGTTCATATAGGCACGCAACGTGTCGATCACCACCATTTCGTGGCCACGTTCGGTGCCGGCCTCAACCAGGCGGCGGGTGGAATACAGACGCGGGTTTCGCGACAGCACAGCAATCTTCATGCAGCACCTGGGACAGAAAGAGTAGAGACCGGGAACACCGGCTTGTCTTGAACGTACTTGATGCCGGGATTGACCACCAGTTGGCCGTCAATCAAGGCTTTGGAACCCAGCAACAGCCGGTAACGCATGGCTTTGCGGCAGGCCAGGGTGAACTCCACCCGCCATACCCGATCACCCAGCGCCAGCGTGGTGCTGATGACATAGCGCACCTGCGCATGCCCGTTGGAGCTCTTGATGGTTTTCATCGTCACCAGGGGCGCTTCGCAGCGGCGGTGTCGCAGTTGCACAACACTGCCCAGGTGCGCGGTAAAGCGCACCCACTTCTCACCGTCGCGCTCAAACGGCTCGATATCGGTAGCGTGCAGGCTTGAGGTGCTGGCACCGGTGTCGATCTTCGCGCGCAGGCCTGCCACTCCCAAGTCGGGAAGTGCCACCCACTCACGCAGACCCACAACGGTCAAATGGTCAAATGTCTTCAATATGGATAACCGGCATTTCAGAAATGTTTCGTAGTTGTCGAGGACAGTAACGTCCAACTGCTCACGGATTGTGACAATCCCCTGCCATCACTGATGGCTAGGTGCCGAATTCGCGGTATTCACGCAGAATAATCGGCAAATGGCGACAGATATCTCTCAAGCTTCAATAATCACTGGAGGCTTGGGCAAGGCACGCAAAACTGGATGTTCCTGGCGTATCTTAGGTGAGCCTTGAGGTTTATGCGTTGAAGGGTTTCAAGAGTAAGGTTGCGACATTTTTCAGAATGAGGAATTCAAGTGGCTCAAAAGCAGGAAGAGGAAGAAAAGGTCCGATTGGACAAGTGGCTATGGGCCGCGCGTTTCTATAAAACCCGTGCACTGGCCAAGGCTGCCATCGAGAGCGGCAAGGTGCACCATCGTGGCGAGCGCTGCAAGCCGGGCAAAGAACCGCGTGTCGGGGACGAGTTCCAGATTCGTGTTGGGTTTGATGAAAAGACGGTCGTGGTTCAGGCGCTTTCCATCGTGCGCCGTGGTGCGCCTGAAGCACAGGCGTTGTACACCGAGACCGAAGCCAGCATCGCCAAGCGTGAAAATGCGGCGGCGATGCGCAAGGCCGGTGCCACAGGCATGACCACCGATGGTAAACCAAGCAAGAAGCAGCGCCGTGATCTGTTCAAGTTTCGCGGCAGTGGCAATGATGATTGATTGCGAAAATCTCCAGTACAAAGGAGATCAAGTGTGGGAGCCGGCTTGCCTGCGATGGCGTCAGGTCAGTCGGCATCTAGGTCATTGACCCACCGCTTTCGCAGGCAAGCCAGCTCCCACATGAGCCAGCGGTGTTATGCGGCTGTGCGCAAGACGCTCAATCGGCCAAGCAAGGGCAGCCGGCCCAGTAATTCAAACACCGGCGCCGTCACCCGCAACAACCCACTCGAAACCTTCGCCGCGAACGGCGTGTAATACCCCCACCCCAGCGCCAAAAGCGCCAGCAATACCCCGCCGATGTAATCGTCCTGGCCCCAATGTGCACCCGCCACCAGGCGCGGCATCATGAACAGCAGCGCCAGGCCCCAGATCAGCAGCACCTGGCCGCCGCGCTTGGCGAACACCGTCATGAACATCCCCCAGATCAACAGCACCGACGCGTGATCCCCTGGAAAACTCTGGCTCGAACGGTCCTTCAATTCCCAGGTCTTCTCCAGCCCCGGGAAGTAGTCGCTCATCTGGATCGCTCCGCTGATCACCATCGACGGGCTACTGTGCTGCCAGCCCATGTGCGCCGCGAATTTGGAAAACAGCATGCGGATAAACAGCAACAGCAGCAGAATGCCGATAAAACCGAACAGTGCCTGGCGCACCTGCACGGCCTTGAACACCCAGTCGCCGCGAATCAGCAGCGTCAGCAGAATCACGCCGACCACTGCATCGAATGGCCGCAAACTGGCTACCGCCCACACGTACAGCCAGGTCGAATTGCTGGCCAGCGGGTCATTAAGCAGATGAAACAGCCACTCGTCGAAAAGCACACACAGCATCTGGCCCGTGGGCCACAGCCAAAAACACAGCAGTGCGATAGCGAGTAGATTGCAAAAGGCCCATCGCCCGAGGTTCCACTTGGCTTGGAACAAACCCGGATTGTTCATAAACTGTCCCCCACGGCTCCAGAAAACCGCACCAAAACGGTGCTAAAGCGTTTAATTCTATAAACCTTGTAATCAATTTGTCATCAATTCAGATACCCAGACCTATGACTGATCTACCGGATACCGACTTCACCCAACGCTTCATCTTTGACGAGAGCGACGCCCGCGGCGAGCTGGTCTCGCTGGAGCGCAGCTATGCCGAAGTCCTCGCCAAGCACCCCTATCCGGAGCCGGTCGCGCAACTGCTCGGGGAGCTGATGGCAGCGGCGGCGCTCCTGGTGGGCACCATGAAATTCGACGGGTTGCTGATCCTGCAGGCGCGTTCCGAAGGGCCGGTGCCGATGCTGATGATCGAATGCTCCAGCGAACGTGAAATCCGTGGTTTGGCCCGTTACGAGGCTGACCAGATTGCCCCGGACGCCACCTTGTCCGACCTGATGGCCAACGGCGTGCTGGCGATCACCGTCGACCCCACCGAAGGCCAGCGCTACCAAGGTATCGTCGACCTGGACGGCGAAACCCTGTCGGACTGCTTCACCAACTACTTCGTGATGTCCCAGCAGGTCGGCACCAAGTTCTGGCTCAACGCCGACGGCAAACGCGCCCGCGGCATGCTGTTGCAGCAACTGCCGCCTGATCGCATCAAGGATGAAGACGAGCGCACCGACAGCTGGCGCAAGCTGACGGCCCTGGCCGGCACCCTCACCGCTGAAGAGCAACTGGGCCTGGACAACGAAACCATCCTGCATCGCCTGTACCACGAAGAAGCCGTGCGACTGTTTGACGCACAAGGCCTGCACTTCAATTGCAGCTGCTCGCGCGAGCGCTCGGCCAATGCCTTGGTCAGCCTCGGCCTGGAAGATGCGCAAAACCTGGTGGTAGAGCACGGCGGCCATATCGAGATCGACTGCCAGTTCTGCAACGAGCGCTACCTGTTCGATGCGGCCGATGTCGCCCAATTGTTCGCTGGCGCAGGCATCGACACCCCTTCCGACACCCGCCACTAAAACGTTTAAGCACAGGTAAATCACCTGACAAACGCCGGATTAGCGCAGTTCTGACGGGAGGGCCCTACTCTTTTTGGGCTTTTCTGGCATAATCCGGCCCACTTTTTTCGCGGTAGTAGTGCGCAACTTTCTACTACAAAACGTTTGGAGCACTCGGCCATAGGCCGACGGGGAACCTCATGACGCAAGCCAACAACGCCGTATACACCGATCTGAGTGTTGACGATCTGGTTAAAGAAGCCCTGCAGCGTGGTGAAGGCGTGCTCGCCGATACTGGCGCGCTGGTCGTCGAAACCGGTCACCGTACTGGCCGTTCGCCGGTCGACCGTTTCATCGTTGAAGAGCCTTCCACCCAGGCTTCCATCGCCTGGGGCCCGATCAACCGCAAGTTCCCGGCCGACAAGTTCGATGCCCTGTGGGCTCGCGTCGAGGCCTTCAACAACGCGCAAGAGCATTTCGTTTCCCATGTTCACGTAGGGGCTGCCGAAGACCACTACCTGGCCGTGAAAATGACCACCCAGACTGCCTGGCAGAACCTGTTCGGTCGCTGCCTGTTCATCAACCCGGCCCAGTACAACCCGGCCGGTCGTGAAGAGTGGCAAGTGCTCAACGTGGCCAACTTCGAATGCGTGCCAGAGCGTGACGGCACCAACTCCGACGGTTGCGTGATCCTCAACTTCGCCCAGAAGAAAGTGCTGATCGCCGGCATGCGTTACGCCGGTGAGATGAAGAAAGCCATGTTCTCGGTGCAGAACTTCCTGCTGCCGGCTTCCGACGTGCTGCCAATGCACTGCGCCGCCAACATCGGCGAAGCAGGCGACGTGACCCTGTTCTTCGGTCTGTCGGGCACCGGCAAAACCACCCTGTCCGCCGACGAAAGCCGTTACCTGATCGGTGACGACGAACACGGCTGGGGCGAAGGCGTGGTGTTCAACATCGAAGGCGGTTGCTATGCCAAGTGCATCGACCTGTCCGAGAAGAACGAGCCGGTCATCTGGAAAGCCATCAAGCACGGCGCCGTGCTGGAAAACGTGGTGATCGACGAGGCCAAGCACGCCGACTACACCAACGTCAGCCTGACCCAGAACAGCCGCGCCGCCTACCCGCTGGAGCACGTTGCCAAGCGTTCCGAGAAGAACCTGGGCGGCGAGCCAAACGCGGTAATCTTCCTGACCTGTGACCTGACCGGCGTACTGCCACCGGTGTCGATCCTCAGCGAAGAACAAGCGGCCTACCACTTCCTGTCCGGCTACACCGCACTGGTGGGCTCGACCGAAATGGGTTCCGGCGGCGGCATCAAGTCGACCTTCTCCACCTGCTTTGGCGCACCGTTCTTCCCGCGCCCGGCTGGCGAATACGCTGAGCTGCTGATCAAGCGCATCCGCGGCTTCGGCTCCAAGGTCTACCTGGTCAACACCGGCTGGACCGGCGGCGGCTACGGCGTCGGCAACCGCTTCAACATCCCGACCACTCGCGGCGTCATCGCAGCGATCCAGAGCGGCGCGTTGATCGGTGCAGAAACCGAACACCTCGACACCATCAACCTCGACGTGCCACTGGCCGTACCGGGCGTTGAAACCGGCCTGTTGAACCCACGTAACACCTGGGCCGACAAGGCTGCCTACGACGAAGCGGCGAAGGCGCTGGCGGGTCTGTTCATCGAGAACTTCAAGAAGTTTGAAGTGAGCGATGCGATCAAGGCTGCGGGTCCTAAGTTGTAAGATTCGAGCGTTGTGAAAAAGCCGCCTCTTGTGGGCGGCTTTTTTATTTTTCAGGAGTTTTGAGGGTATAATCTCCCGATATTTTGCTTAGCCTAGTTGAAGCAATTTTATAAGTGGCAATGTCTGTGAGATATATGATTAATATTTTTCTGCTTGATTCCATGCTGTAGAGGATTGCAACTATTCCTAGCAGGAATGCGGCAATTATTGAGCCGTCATGTTTGGCTGTTAAGTAAAAACATATTATGCTCAGGGATATAAATGTTTCGCTTAAAGTTGAAAGTCGTTTGACGTTCTTATCTGCATTATCTTTTTCTTGTTTCCAGTCGAAACTAATTTCCAATAAGCGATTCGTGAAAAAATCGTCTTCGCTTTTCTCAAGTTCTTGAAGTTTGGTGGTTATGGTTCCTAGTTTTTTCAGTGTGAGCTTGTTTGTGATTTTTGCTATTAATTGATGCATCTTGGCAGAAAGAAAAAATACTACGGTCATAAAAAAGGCGAAGGGGATAGCAGGAAGGTTTTTTAGTGAATTTCCGAATTTTTCAGTGAGTTCAGAAATGCTCGGCCCTTTCGCTAAAAGCTCAAGTATTTCAAAGCTGTCAGGTGTGCAGAGCATAAGTGACAGCGCAAAGATGGCTAGCCTTTCTTTAGTTATTAGGCCGTGGACAGGTTTTAAACTGTCCTCAATGAAACTCTCAAAAATCATTTGCGAAACGCGATAAAAACGATATCGCCAGAAAGTGGATCGAACGTGCCATAAACGGAAAGCGGGCATGCAATTATGTCAATTTCAGTATTGCCAATGTTGTATTTGTTGAGTTCTAAAGCATCTGATTCGCTGGCCACTAATAATTTCATTTCTTTGTCGGTCGAGGAGCATATAAACTTAACGACGTATGGAAAGCCAGTTCCTCCCCTATTCACCAAGCCTTCTAATTTTCCTGAGTAAGACACGGGGTGTGCTAGCCTCTGCGCTCTTACTACTTTTGCAAACGCCTTACTTTTGTTTTGGTTGAAAACAAAAGTCGCTGGATGCCTTGGGTCAGCATTATGTATAGTGATTTGATCCTCTGCGCAGCTTCTAGAACGCAGTGGCGCAAGCATATTGTTTATATCATTCAAAAAAGCTGCCTGTGCATAATCGGTTTGTGCAACTTTCTCTCTATCTATTAAAGATTGATGGCTTATTGGCTTCACAAGTCCCGATGCCAGCTGCGTTCTTACCGTTTCGACTCGTGTGTCAAATGTAGATATTTTACTGTCGATGGTGTTTTCGGCTTCTCGATATGGCTCTGATAGAAATGTGTTAAATCTAGCGGTCGCGCCCGTGAGTAGGTTTCCGATCAGAGGGAGGATTATAGAGCCTTCTACAATTTCCTCGAGGTATAGATCCGCGACAGGGTAATGAATTTGATGCAAGGTTGCACCTTTCCCAACACTATCCCTTGTTTCATACATTATTATTTTGTCTATGGCTCTCTGAAAGTGCGGTAACGTGTGCGAAAGCGTCCGTATAGAGATTTTGTTGCCTTTCGCCAGAGTGCCTTCAAACTTAATTATTAGTTGCTTTTCCATTTTGCTGCCCTGAATTCTGAAATTTCACGCGCTAGATTTTTAACGTGCAAAGATTTTTATCTCTTTACGTAATCGTTCCAAAGCTGTTGCTGTGAAATGGGCAAAAATTCTGCTCTTTGTGTTGCTTTTCCTTTCTGAAGTACATGTCAGAGTCCATTCTCAGTCGATACGGTTTATCATTCGTGCGCTGACATCCTCAGCAGTTTTAGAGATTAAACCGTAATGGAGGCATTTTGCTAGCCTTCAGGTCGCTGTTTAGCTTTAGTTCCTAAAAATCTTTAAGATCGCATCATTAAGCTTTTCAGGCATGCCATAGACGCTTCGATCTTGGTGAACCCTATGAGCCGATGCTATGCAGTGCCACTGAACCGAGCAGCACCAAAGCTACTCCTATTATCTGCACCGCCGACAACCGCTCCTTGAAAAACACAAACCCCAGAATCGCCGCAATCCCGCCCGACAACGTACTGATCACCGTCACCACTGACACTGAGCCCGCCATCGCCCCCCAGGAAAACGCCGAGAACCCACCCAGGTTCATCAAGCTTGCACCGGTCAGCGTTGCGCAGTTTTTCAGCGGTGGGATTTTCAGGCCGTCCTTGATTTTCAGCACCATCACCACCAATACGCAGAGCCCCACCAGGTAACCGAGCCAGAGCATGGTGATCGGTCCTAGCGCCGGCAGGGTGTAGCGGCCCTGCAGCCAGAAACTGGTGCCGTACAGCAAGGCGGCGAGCATGGCGTAGGCGATCGACTGGCGCGGGTTGTTGTGGGGGACGCCGTTGTCGTTGTGGATGCTGGAGAGGATCACGCCGATCACGCACACGGCGATGCAGCCCAGTTGTGTCAGGCTGATGTGCTCGCCGCTGGCCCAGGACAGCAGTGTGGTCACCACGCCGTAGGACGTCACCAGCGGCGCGACGATGGCGGCTTTGCCAAGGGCGAAGGCCTTGGACAGCGCAAGGGCGCCGGAGACGGTGAGCAGGGCGGCGGCGACGCCCAGGAGCCACACGCTCAGCGGGGCGTCGAGGGATTTGAACAGCAAGCTCGGGAGAATGACCAGCAGCACAGTCATGATCAGGAAGCCGAGCGCTTGGCCGAAATACACCGCGCGTTTAACGCCCACGGCTCGGGCGTTGAGGCCCACGAGAAAATCCGTACCACCCCAGAGCAGGGCGGCCAGCAGGCCCATTGTTACGTCCATGTAAGGTCCTTAGTGGTTCAGCTCAGGTTTTCCAGCGTCTGCGTGTCCCAGCTGTGGGTCTTGATGGCCAGGTAGAGCATGCCGAGGGTCAGCGGCACTTTTTCGCCGCGACCCTTGGCGCGGCGTTTGAGAAACACATCGAACACCGGCGGATTGAAGTAACGATAAGTGTCGAAGTCGCCCAGGTCGAGCGCAAATTCCTGCTCCAGTGCTTCCATCAGTTGCTTGGCCTCACTGCCGTCGCAGCCGAGGTCGAAGTTGATCGAGGTTTGCAAGCGGATCGTCTTGTGTTTGGGCAGGCCGATTTCTTCGTGCAGCAGTTGCAGGAGTCGCTGCATGACGGGGTCTTCGGGGAAGTTGGGGGCGAGGTTCATGGTGGGGGCACGCAGGAGTGGGTGAGGGGAACGGTTGCGGCGAAGCGGGTATTTGTTTCGAGTGATGAAGAGTGCCAAGCCTATCAAGAATATGAAGGCAGGGAGCAAGGGCATTGTGAGGGTGCAGTCGGTAATCTGATAATGAAGCAACAGGTAGAACCCGAGAAAACACACTAATTGCAGGCAGAAATTCATGGTTTTTGGTACGCCTTGGCTTCGAGTGTCCGGGTGTCCCAGTACTTGGCTTTGACGGCTTGGTAGAGCATGTCGATGGTTAGAGGGCGCTTTCCCGTGCTGCCTTTTTCCACATATCGCAAATAGGCATCAAAGCCGCGACGCTTGAAGTAGCGGTTGCTGTTGTAGTCACCTGGCCTCAAACCGAAATCCAGCTTCAGGAGGGCCATCAATTGCTTGGCTTCGGCACGATTACACCCGAGATCGTGGTTGACTGACGTCTCGAGGGAGATGGTTTTGTGTTTGGGCAGACCGATGCCCTCATGCAAAATTTGCAAGAGATGGAGCATGAGCGGGTCATCAGGAAAGTCTGGCGCAAGGTTCAAGGTCGGTGCGATGAATAAAGGGTGAGTGGTTTTAGCCCTGCGATAGATAGTTTGGGTGCTCAATAACCCGATGCCTGTCACGAAAGCGACTATCGGCAGGCTTTCAAGCCGTGCCTCTCTGATCCAAGAGGTGGCATATAACAGGAGTGTTGGGCCAGCTACCAATAGGCAGAGTCCAAGCCATCTTCTGAGTAAAGGCAGCTTTATTATTCTGTCGACGATGATGGCCAGTGCGAGAAGAGGCAGTAAGTTGATCCACTGAAGGTATTCATTCATTGCATTAGCCACCCTGGAACTGCCGGACCATGGCCGACAGTGATCGCTGGGGGCCAATTCCGCCGTTGACCTGGGCGTCGAGGCCAACTACCACATCACCGGCGTGATAGCTGCGAATGATCCCTTTAATAATGAGGCCAGCAGCTGCGCCAGCGGCGAACCCAACGGCAGGCGATGCCAGGCTCATGGGGGCTGACACGGCGCTGCTGATTAATCCTGCAACGATCTCCCCACGTGTGTTGAGTAAGTCAGCTTGTTGCCGGGTAAGCGGTTTGGAGATCGCAACCGTCATTTTGCAAGGCAGATCGCGAGCAAGCATTTTTCTGTAGATATCTAGGAGTCTTTGGCGCACTTCGTTTGCAGACGCACCTGCTTCCAGCAGGCAGAGGTTTACCAGTGCAGAGTAATTGGCAGGCAGGACGACAAAACGCAGCACCGTGAAGGTAACCCCGTAGTGGCCGATATGTTGAGTCCTTTCGATGTTCACGGGTATTTGCCGGGGGTTGCTGAAAGGGCGCTAGTTTCAGTCAGAGAAAGGTGAGTTTTGTAGAGGGGTGGGCAGGAGTTTCAAGTAGTTTCGGAAGGGGATGTCGAGGCGTATGGAGGTTTCTTACAGGGCTTTCCGGGATTTGCGGCTTGCAGTGACTTAACAGCAAAACAGGTGAGTGGTGTGGTTCTAGCTGGCGTGTGATCAATTGCCGACAGGCCGACTCACACACCGCTCAAAAATCGCCTCCAACCCCCGATAATCACACGCCACCGCATCAATATTCGCCGGTATCCACGCCGCGTGTTTCACCAGCCACCAGTTCACCGAAAACCCGGCGTTGACGATGATCTGCTCGAACAAGATCCGTTGCGCCCGGCCGTTGCCTTCGCGGAAGGGGTGGATGACGTTGAGGTCGCCGTAGGCCTCGGCAATTTGCGTAATCAGCTCAGCCTGACTCACACCGACATACCAGTTGGCCTCATGCATGCGCCGGATGATCTTCGCCGCTTCCGGCGGGATGCGTTCCGGGGTGCAGAACAGGGTGTCACCTTTCTGGATATTGACGCTGCGCAATTCGCCGGCCCAGTCGTAGAGGTCGCTGAACAGAGTGTGGTGGATGTGTTGCAAGCGGTCGAGGTCGTAGGGCGTCGGGAAGAGCGGGAGGTTGCCTACGGCGATTTCGGATAATTCCCGCTCGGCTTGGTGCAAGCGGGCCTCGTCGTGCAAATCGAGGCGGTTGCGCAGGACGCTGCTACCGGGATAGCAGTACGGATCCTGGCCCACCCCGTATTTGTCGAGCATCAGCGTGGGGTGTTGCGGTACTTGGCGAGGACGGCTTCGCGGGTCGGCAGAGGTTTGTCGACGTCGGCCGGTTGGGTATCGAACCCTTCCAGGCGCAGGCTGGCCAGGTAATTGGAACGGCGGATCTTGTGGTAGTGATCCTGTTTTTGCTCAAACGTCGGTTCGCTCATGGCAGCGTACTCCTGGGTAGCAAGGCTTTATTGTAGCGCAATGCTTCAGAGGGTAGGCCGGAGAAAAAATCACATCAACGCGCCCCGGTGGGGGCATTGTCTGTTTGGGCAATGGCTACGGGCGCGAGGCGGCGTCGAGGTCCATCAACCCTCGGCCATAGGCTTCGCTGTTGGCATAGATACCCGTTCGATTCGCCGTACTGAGCAGGCGCTCACGCACTTGTTGCGGTGTCATCTCGGGAAAGCGACTCTGCAATGCCGCCAAGGCACCACTGACCAACGCAGCGGCCGGCGAGGTGCCCGCGGTGGGGCCGTAGCTGCCATCCTTGTTGGTAGTCAACAACCCTGAGCCGCCGTCTCCCCCTGGCGCCGCGATGCACCAGCGTGCCGCGAGGCCGCAATAATTGGATTTGAGATTGATGGCCGTGCCGTCGTTCTTGAGGGCCATGACGGCTATCCAGCCTTTCTCCAGTTCCGGCACCAGCGCGGGCAGGCCGGGTTCTGCTAGCGGCTCACGCTTGACCTCGTTACCCGTTGAGAAAACGAATACTGCCCCTTCGGCCACCCGTTTTTTTGCCACGCCCAACGAGTCACCCATCAGGCGTTCGTAGATGGGAATCTCGTTGGTGTTGGCTTCAATGGGGTTCGCCCATGAGTTACTGAAAATGCGTGCCCCTTTGGTATAGGCGAGCTCCCAGGCCTGGGCGATTTCGCTGTCGAAGTAGAACGGCTCCTTGTCATCACCGAAGCGCATGGGGATCAACTGGGCGTTGAAGGCGATACCGTGGATGCCCTGGTCATTCTTGTTCGCGGCGAGAATACCGGCCATCTGGGTGCCGTGACCCTTGATGTCGAGGGTGCCGGGCTGCTGTGTCACAAAGTCATAGCCCGGATCGGCTACACGGCCGTAGAACTCGGGCAGTGCCTGGTTGAGCCCTGAGTCGATCAAAGCGACTTTAACGCCCTGGCCGGTGCCACCCCGCGCGTAGAGGGAGGAGGCTTTTATAATGAGCAGGGCTTTTTGCTCGAAGTATTCGGGCGTTTCAAAACGCTGTGTGTCCGGTTCGGCAGGTATTGGGGCGGGGGCGTTTACACAGCCCAGCAGCAATAATGACAGCGTGAACATGGCTAGATGTTGCAGTGAAAACAGTGAGCATCGAGACATCCGCGACTCCTTGTCGGGGGTAGGTGATCTGGCGTGCTACTGTCTGCGTTTTTGCGCGGGCTTGCTGGTTTTCTCTGTATCAGTTTGTAGCGTTTATCCCCGACCTTTTCTTGATCGCTGATCTATGTTTTTGATTCCTTCAGCGGTCAACGGAGTGACAGCCTATGCACGACACCCTCCAGCAGGTTTTTGGTTATCCACAGTTTCGTCTGGGCCAGGAAGAGACGGTCAGTGCCGTACTGGCCGGCCGTTCGGCAGCGGCTATTTTCCCAACGGGTTCGGGCAAGTCCCTGTGCTACCAATTGTCGGCGGTGTTGCTGCCGCACCTGACGCTGGTGGTGTCGCCGCTGTTGGCGCTGATGCAGGACCAGCTGGGTTTCTTGCAGCGTCATGGCATTTCGGCGGGCAGTATCGATTCGGCCCAGAGCCGCGAGGACGCCAATGACGTGATGGCCCGCGCGCGTTCGGGCGAGTTGAAGATCCTGATGATTTCCGTTGAGCGCCTGAAGAACGAGCGCTTTCGTAACTTCCTGCAAAGCGTGCAGATCTCGCTGTTGGTGGTGGACGAGGCGCACTGTATTTCCGAGTGGGGCCACAACTTCCGTCCGGACTATTTGAAGCTGCCGGACTACCAGCGTCAGTTCAATATCCCACAAGCGCTGCTGTTGACGGCTACAGCGACGCCCAAGGTGATTGCCGACATGCAGGCCAAGTTCGCCATTGCGCCGGACGATGTGGTCACCACGGGCTTCTACCGGCCCAATCTCAACCTGTTGGTGGAGCCGGTCAGCGGTGCGGACAAGCGTCGACGGCTGGTGCAGTGG
The DNA here is from genome assembly GCF_013387025.1 of Pseudomonas reactans. Taxonomy (NCBI): domain Bacteria; kingdom Pseudomonadati; phylum Pseudomonadota; class Gammaproteobacteria; order Pseudomonadales; family Pseudomonadaceae; genus Pseudomonas; species Pseudomonas reactans. The sequence continues at coordinate 123,351 of NZ_JACAQP010000006.1, forward strand.
ATGAGCGAGCGTGCCGATCAGCCGAGTATCGTCTACGTCACCCTGCAGAAAACCGCCGAGCAGATTGCCGAGCATTTGAACCGTAACGGCATCCAGGCCGAGGCCTACCACGCCGGTTTGCCTCACGATAAGCGCGAGGGTATCCAGCAGCGTTTCATGGGTGGGCGCTCCAATTGCATCGTCGCCACTATCGCGTTTGGCATGGGCATCGACAAAAGTGATATCCGCAATGTGGTGCACTTCGACCTGCCCAAGTCCATCGAGAACTACAGCCAGGAAATCGGCCGCGCGGGGCGTGATGGGCAACCGTCCGATTGCCTGGTATTGGCCAACCGCGACAGCCTCAATGTGCTGGAAAACTTCGTGTACGGCGATACGCCGGAGCAGGAGGGCATTCGGCGGGTCCTTGACGAGTTGCAGGCCGCGCGAGGCGATGGGCAGTGGGAATTTTTGCTCAGGTCTTTGTCGGACCACAGCAACATCCGCGAGCTGCCGTTGAAGACCCTGCTGGTGCAGTTGGAGCTCAAGGGCGTGATTGCGCCGCGTTATGCGTTTTATGCCGAGTACCGTTTCAAGTACCTGATTGAACCTGAAGCTTTGCTCGCGCGCTTCTCCGGTGAGCGGCAGCAGTTTGTCGCGGCGATCATCCAGGTGTGCAAGCGGGCCAAGACCTGGGCGACGGTGGATTTTGACGCACTTTATCAACAGCACAATGCCGAACGCAGTCGGGTGGTGAAGGCGCTGGATTACTTCCAGGAGCAAGGCCTGATCGAGCTTGAGAGCAAGCAGATGACGGAGGTCTACAGCCTGCTGGACACCGATTTTGATCCACAGGTACTGAGCGCCGAGTTATACACAGGCTTCAAGCAGCATGAGGTGGGTGAGGTCGCACGGATTCACGCCATGCTCGATCTGTTCGCCACCGAACACTGCCTGGGTCAACGCCTGGCGCAGTATTTCGGCGATGAAAATGCGCCCCAGCGTTGTGGGCATTGCTCGGTGTGCCACGGCCGCGTTGCGCACCTTCCGCCACCGCCAGGTTTGCCGCCGCTTGTGGATAAAAACTTCATGGGGCTGTGCGGTGATTTTATCCACAGGCATCATGAACACACTGGCCACTTGCCTGGGGCGGAACGCCTGACGCGTTTCCTTGGCGGCATCAGTGTGCCGTTGTTTACCAAGTTGAAGGCGCGAGGCATTCCAGGCCTTGCTGCGCTGGAGGACTATCCGTACGCCGAGGTTCGCGAGTGGGCCCAGGCCCATTTGAATGACCTGTAAACCCATCTCACGAGACTTGCCCATGCCTGATTCAGTGCCGCAACGCGCCGATTACCCGCACTTCCAGCCGATCATTACGCGTTGGCACGACAACGATGTGTATGGTCATGTGAACAACGTGACTTACTACAGCTTTTTCGACACGGCGGTGAATACCTATCTGATCGAGCAGGGTGGCCTGGATATTCATGACGGTGAAGTGGTGGGGTTCGTGGTGAGTTCGGCGTGCGATTATTTTGCGTCGATCGCCTTTCCCGAGCGTATCGAAATCGGCCTGCGGGTTGGCAAGTTGGGCAACAGTTCAGTGCAGTACGAATTGGCGGTGTTCAAGGCAGGCGAAGAAGAGGCGTGTGCGGCGGGGCGCTTTGTGCATGTGTTTGTGGATCGGGGTTCGAACCAGCCGGTGACGATTCCGGGGATGTTGCGCGAGGCGTTGCAGCGGGTGGTGGTGTAGGCGCGAGCGCCTACACCCTCAGGCCTTAGCGGTGACGGTAGTGATGCTTGTTCTTGCGATGGCCATAGGCATGCCCGCGGCCACGGTGATCATCGCGGTCATAGCGACGGTTATCACGCCCGCGTGAACGACGATCATCGTCATCGCTCTTGTTGCCCATGTAGTTGCCCAGCGCACCACCTGCGCCGCCGCCGGCCGCTGAACCGATCAGTGCACCGGTGCTGCCGCCGACACTGCGGCCGACTAAGTTGCCGCCGGCCGCGCCCAAGGCGCCACCAATGGCTGCTTCGCCACGGCTGCGTTTGTCCGCACCCACCGCGCTCCCGCCTGCGCCGCCCAGGGCTGCGCCGATGGTCGAGCCGGTATTGCCGCCGATCGACTGGCCGACAACCGAACCTAGAACCCCGCCCAATGCGCCGCCCACACCGGCTTCGGTGGTGCCACCGGCCATGGCTGCGCCACTGACCAGGCCAAGGGACAACAAGAGAATCGAGGAGAACTTCATCAGGGGAAACCTCAAGGGGATGACGGCGCGATCCTGAGGCTGTATCGGGAGTGTGACAATCGAAATCCGACCGGTGGCAGTAGTTGTATACAATTTGCTAAGTTGCTGTTTTGTATGGGGAACTTAAGTCATTTTTGTGAGTCTTTAACTACTTCGGAACGGCCGCTTTTATGCAAAAGCGGCCTTTTTTGTGCCCGAAGATTTATGCAGAGCGTGCCATGATCAGGCCATTGTCACTCGCTGCTTCCAAACGAATCGCCACGAACTTCGACGTCGGCGTATGGCTGCCATCCCCTGTGCTTTCCAGCGGCACCAGTGGGTTCACCTCCGGGTAGTAGGCCGCAGCCTGCCCGGCCGGAATATCAAATGCCAGCAGGGTAAAGCCCTTCACCCGGCGCTCGCGGCCGTCTTCCCACAGCGACACGATGTCGGCCTTCTGCCCCGGCTTGAAGCCCAGGCGGATGATGTCGGCTTCGTTGACGAACAACACGTCGCGCTGGCCTTTGACCCCACGGTAGCGGTCGTCCAGGCCATAAATGGTGGTGTTGTACTGATCGTGGGAACGCATCGATTGCATGATCAGATCCGGCACCTTGCCCGTCGCGTGGGTGCGCTCGTGGATCAAATCTTTGGGCAAGATGTTCGGGCGGAAGTTGGCGCGCCCCGACGGGGTGTTCCAGCGGCGTGCGCCGGCGGAGTTGCCCAGGTAGAAACCACCCGGATTCTTGATCTTCTCATTGAAGTCCTTGAAACCCGGGATGGTATCGGCAATCAGGTCGCGGATGCGCCCGTAATCGGCCACCAGCCAGTTCCAATCCACCGGTTTGCTGCCCAGGGTGGCGGCAGCGATACCGGCGAGAATCGCAGGCTCTGACTTCATCAGCTTCGACAGCGGCTGCAACTGGCCGTTGGAGCCGTGGACCATGCTGAACGAGTCTTCCACCGTCACCGCTTGCGGGCCGTCGGCCTGGATGTCGATGTCGGTACGGCCCAGGCACGGCAGGATCAGCGCGTCTTTGCCGTGCATCAGGTGGCTGCGGTTGAGCTTGGTGCTGATCTGCACGGTCAGGTCGCAATTGCGCAGTGCTTCGAAGGTACGCGGGCTGTCTGGCGTGGCTTGAGCAAAGTTGCCGCCCAAGCCGATAAATACCTTGGAGCGGCCTTCGAGCATCGCGTGAATCGCTTCGACCACGTTGTGGCCATTGACGCGCGGCACCTGGAACTGGAAGCGACGTTCCAGGGAGTCGAGGAACGCCACGGGCGGACGTTCGTTGATGCCCATGGTGCGGTCGCCCTGCACGTTGCTATGGCCACGCACTGGGCACAAGCCGGCACCTGGGCGGCCGATGTTGCCGCGCAGCAGCATCAGGTTGGCGATTTCCTGGATGGTCGGCACCGAATGGCGGTGCTGGGTGATGCCCATCGCCCAGCACATGATCACGTTCTTGCCTTTGGCGTACATGCGCGCCGCTTGCTCGATCTCGACCAGGGTGAGGCCGGACTGCTCGACGATTTCATCCCAGGAGGTGTCGTCGATCTTGCCCAGGTACTCCAGCACGTTGGCCGTGTGTTCGTTGAGGAAGTCGTGGTCGAACACGGCTTCTTTGCCTTCGGCCTGCGCCTGGCGTTCCCACAGCAGCAGGAACTTGGCCATGCCGCGCAGGATAGCCATGTCGCCACCCAGTGCCGGGCGGAAGTAGGCGGTGTTGGTCGGCTTGTCACCGTTGGTGAGCATTTCCAGCGGGTGTTGCGGATGCTGGAAGCGCTCCAGGCCACGCTCTTTCAGTGGGTTGATGCACACCACCTGGGCGCCGCGCTTGACCGCTTCGCGTAGCGGTTCAAGCATGCGCGGGTGGTTGGTGCCGGGGTTCTGGCCCCAGACGAAGATCGCATCGGCATGCTCAAAGTCATCAAAGGTCACGGTGCCTTTGCCGACGCCCACGCTTTGCGCCAAGGCAACGCCGCTGGCTTCGTGGCACATGTTCGAACAGTCCGGGAAGTTGTTGGTGCCGTAGGCGCGCACGAACAGTTGATACAGGTACGCCGCTTCGTTGCTGGCGCGACCCGAGGTGTAGAACTCGGCCATGTCCGGGCTCGGCAAGGCGTTGAGGTGTTTGCCGACCAGGTCGAAGGCCGCTTCCCAGCTGATGGGCGTGTAGCGGTCGGTTTCGGCGTCATAGCGCATCGGATCGGTCAGACGGCCTTGGTATTCCAGCCAGTAGTCACTTTGCTCCAGCAAGGCCGTCACGCTGTGTTTGGCGAAGAATGCCGCGTCGACACGGCGCTTGGTGGCTTCCCAGTTCACCGCCTTGGCGCCGTTTTCGCAGAACTTGACCATGCCGCTTTCCGGCGAATCGCCCCAGGCGCAGCCGGGGCAGTCGAAGCCGCCGTTCTGGTTGGTCTTGAGCATCATGCGCAGGTTTTTTAGCGCGTTGTCGCTGGTCAGCCAGGCCTGCGCCACGCTGATCAGTGCGCCCCAGCCGCCGGCTGCGCCCTTGTAGGGCTTGTAGCGCGGGGTGGGGGTTTGGTCGGCTTGGTGGTGCTGGCTCATGGCTGGTTCTCCATCGCAGGGCTGTAGACCCGCGGCGCACTTTTCTGCGGCAGGTGGATGAGATTGAGGTTATGCCGGCGGGCCCATTGCAGGGCCAGGCCGGTGGGTGACGACAGGCTGACCAGGGTCTGGATGCCCGCGCGCAGGACTTTCTGGATCAGCTCCAGGCTGCAACGGCTGGTAACAATCGCCAGGCCGCCTTCGGTCGGAATCTTTTGGCGGATCAAGGCGCCGATCAATTTATCCAGGGCGTTGTGCCGGCCGATGTCTTCACGACCGAGCAACAACTCGCCCTGGCCGTTCATGAACACGGCCGCATGCACGGCGCCGCTGTATTGGCCCAAAGGCTGAAAGGCGCTGATGCGTTGGCGCAGGCCATCCAGCCATTCGGCGGGCGGCAAGGGCGCGCCAGGCAATACCTGGAGGTCTGGCAGGGCCTGTTCAACGGCTTCCACGCCACATAAGCCACAGCCGCTGGTGCCGGCCAACTGGCGGCGCTGCTGCTTGAGGTTCCAGAAGGCGCGGCTGGAGATCTGCACCTGAGCGTATTGGGCTGAGCCCGAACCGCTGAGTTTCAGATCATAAATATCGCTAACGTCGGCGATAATGCCGCTACCGATACTGAATCCGACAATAAAGTCTTCCAGATCCGTCGGCGTCACGAGCATCACCGCTTGGCTGATGTCGTTGTAGGCAATCGCCAACGCCACTTCTTCCGCCAAGGCTGTGCTGGCAGATTCCGTGTGTTCGAGATTGCAATACTGGTAGCTCTGGCTGGCGGCGGGCGCTGGCGTTTCGAGAGCGGGCGCCGCGCAGACTGGGCGCTTGGCGTTCATGGGGCAGTACCACCGGCGGATTGATCAGTGTTTAGACTAGGCGCGACAAAGCGTCGCGTCTAATTGCCAGTACTGATCTACCGATAGATGACGTCGATCAAGGTTCGTTTTGCGATTTCTGATATAGCGCGAAACACGCCTCCGCCAGCGCGGAGCGCGGGGCGCTGCGCCGCATGATCAGCCCCAGGCGCGCGAGGGTGTGGGCGTCTTCGATCGGCTGCAGCCGCAGGTGCTCGGTGAGTGCGTCCAGGCCGCCATCCAGCGGCATGACCGCGCAACACAATCCGCCGTGCACGGCTTGTAACAATTGATGGACGGCATCGGTCTGCAGCAGCGGTTGCGGGTTGAGCCCACGGCTGTGGAAGTTGTGGTCGATGGATTGGCGAAAGTGCATGCCGCTGGTGAGCATGCCCAGCGGCAGTTCGATCAGCGCCTCCCAGCTCAACGGCGTATCACCGAAACTGAAGAAGCGCTGGTCGTAGAGCAGGCCCATGCGGGTTTCGCCCAAGGCCAGCGAGTCGAAGCGCTCATTGTCCAGGCGTTCCAGGTAGGACACGCCCAGGTCCAGCCGGTTACTCGCCAGTTGTTCAAGAATCTGCTCCGAGCTGAGCGCGGAGAGCTCAAAGCGCAGGCTTGGGTGTTCCTTATGCAGTTGCTGCATCAAGGCCAAAGGATCAAAGCTCGACAGCGGCACCACGCCCAGGCGCAATGTACCCACCAGGTTGCCGCGACACGCTGCCGCCTCAGCCTGCAACCCGTCATAGGCGGCCAGCACCGTGCGTGCCCAGGCAAGCACGCGCTCGCCCGGTGCGGTAAAGCTTTCGAAGCGCTGGCCGCGATTGACCAACGGCAGGTCAAGCTCTTCCTCAAGGTTGCGCAAACGCATCGACAGGGTCGGTTGGGTGATGTGGCAACGCGCCGCCGCCTGGCCGAAGTGACGGGTTTCGTCGAGGGCGATGAGGAATTTCAGCTGTTTGATGTCCATCTTCGCTCCAGGGCTTATTCCAATGGCGGGGGGATTCTAGCGCGTTTGGGTCTTTGGTCGGGCTGGAACCCAAATCTGTAGGACTGGTCTAGTCTTGGGCATCTGGAAATCAAATCCCAAGGAGAGCGCACTATGAGCATTTTCAGCTTTATCAAGGAAGCCGGCGAAAAGATTGTCGACCTGTTGACGCCGGGTAATGCAAACGCCAGCGAGCAGTTGAAGGACCACGTGTCCAAAGTGGGTCTGGGTAATCCGAATGTGCAGACCACAGTGGATGGCGACAAGGTGACCGTGACCGGTGAAGTCGCCACCCAGGAAGAGAAAGAGAAGATCCTGTTGGCGCTGGGCAATATTGCCGGTGTGGCCAGTGTGGATGACCAGATCACCGTATCCGGCCCGGCCGTGGCTGCCGCCCGTTTCGTCGTGGTGAAAAAGGGCGACACCCTCAGCGCGATTTCCCTGGCGGTGTATGGCAACGCCAACCAGTACAACAAAATCTTCGAGGCCAACAAGCCGCTGTTGTCGCACCCGGACAAGATTTACCCAGGGCAGACTTTGCGCATTCCTGAGTAACCCTCAACCCCTGTAGGAGCGAGCTTGCTCGCGAAGAACCTGAGAACGCCGCAGTAAACCGCAGTAGCTGCGTTATCGTTAACGATCTTCGCGGGCAAGCCCGCTCCTACAGAGGGTCACAAGCCCACAATCAAGTCCCGGTAATCCTCTACCGCCGCGAACTCCCCCGTGTCTTTTGGCCCCTTCCGGCTGTCCGGTTCTTTCACCGCCAGCAAATGGCCGACGCCAAACGCCTGGGCGCTGCGCAGGATCGGCAAGGTATCGTCGATAAACAGGCTACGGGCCGGGTCGAAGTGGATGTCGGCTTGCAGGGCATCCCAGAACTGCGGGTTTTCCTTGGCGAAACCGTAATCATGGGAACTGATCAACCGTTCGAAATACGGCGCCAGTTCAATGCGTTCCAACTTCAATGACAGCGAATCGCGATGCGCGTTAGTGATCAGGATCACACGCTTGCCGGCCTGTTTGATTGCCGCCAGGAAGGTGTCCGCATCCGGGCGCAGGGCGATCAGGTGCGCGGTTTCGAGCTTGAGCTCGCGAACCGGGATCTTCAGTTCGGCACTCCAGAAATCCAGGCAATACCATTGCAACTGTCCGGCATTACGCTCGAACAGAGGCTGCAACTCCATCTCCGCCATGGCGCGGCTCACCCCGTGCAGTTCGGCGTAGCGTTGAGGCAGGTGTTCCATCCAGAAGTGGTTGTCGAAATGCAGGTCGAGCAAGGTGCCGTCCATGTCCAGCAGGACAGTGTCGATGGCGTGCCAGGGCAAAGAGGGCATGGGGCGTTCTCATGTAAGTAAAGATATCCGACACAGACAATCGGAAAAGCCACGGTATAGTAACCTGATCACGCCAAGGAGCCGCTCATGCGCCAGAAACCCACCGTCCTCGCCCGCGAAATAGTCGCCAGTAGCCGTTTGTTCCGCGTGGAGGAAGTGCAACTGCGCTTTTCCAATGGCGTTGAACGGACCTACGAGCGCCTGGTGGGCCGCGGTGCCGGTTACGGTGCGGTGATGATCGTGGCAATGATCGACGCGGACCATGCGTTGCTGGTGGAAGAATACTGCGGCGGCACCGACGAATATGAATTGTCCTTGCCCAAGGGCCTGATCGAACCCGGCGAAGACGTACTGGCCGCCGCCAACCGCGAGCTCAAGGAAGAGGCTGGCTATGGCGCGCGGCAGTTGGAACACCTCACCGAACTGTCGCTGTCGCCTGGCTACATGAGCCAGAAAATCCAGGTGGTACTGGCCACCGATCTGTATGAAGAGCGCCTGGAAGGCGATGAACCTGAGCCGATGCGTGTGGACCGGGTCAACCTGCGTGAGCTGTCGATGCTCGCGCAAAACGAGCAATTCAGCGAAGGCCGCGCCCTGGCCGCGCTGTACCTGGTACGAGACCTGTTGACCCAGCGTGGAGCGTTTACCGCATGAGCGAACTGTTTTTAGGCCACCCGTTTATTGCCCCTGTGATCGAACTGGCTCGCCAGGCCGGTGAAGTGATTTTGCCGTACTGGCGTGCCGACGTGGCCGTGACCTCCAAAGCCGACGATTCGCCCGTGACCGCAGCGGATCTGGCGGCTCACCATCTGATCCTGGCAGGCCTGACCGCGCTGGACCCGAGCATTCCGGTGCTGTCCGAGGAAGACGCCGACATCGACCAGAGCGTGCGCGCTGGCTGGCAGCGCTGGTGGCTGGTGGACCCATTGGACGGTACCAAGGAATTTATCGCCGGCAGCGAAGAGTTCACCGTGAACATCGCCCTGATCGAACAGGGCCGCGTGGTGTTCGGCGTAGTGTCGATGCCCACCAGCGGTCGTTGCTATTTCGGTGGCGCCGGCCTGGGCGCCTGGCGTTCGGATGTGAATGAGGCACCCAAGCAGATCCAAGTGCGCCAGGCACCGGCAGCGGGCGAGTCGTTTACCGTAGTGGCCAGTCGTCGGCATTCCAGCCCCGAGCAGGAGCGTCTGTTGGACGGTTTGAGCGAAGGCCTGGGCGCGTTGAAGCTGGCGAATATCGGCAGCTCGTTGAAGTTCTGCCTGCTGGCTGAAGGCAGTGCCGATTGCTACCCGCGTCTGGCGCCGACGTCGCAGTGGGACACCGCCGCCGCCCAGGGCGTGCTGGAAGGGGCGGGGGGCGAGGTGCTGGAGTTGAGCGGTGAACCGTTCAGCTATCCGGCGCGGGCATCGTTGTTGAACCCGTTCTTCCTGGCGTTGCCGGCCAAGGCTGCATGGCGTGAGCGGTTGCTGACCCTGGCCCGTTCCTGACTACTTCTGTAGGAGCGAGCTTGCTCGCGAAAAACCGGTGAGCGCCGCGATTAACCAGGATCGCTGCGTTATCGTTGACGATTTTCGCGAGCAAGCTCGCTCCTACAGTGGGCGGTGTCGCGGTTTCTAGCGGTGGAGGACGTACTGGCCGGTAAAGGCGACGGCTCGCTCTTCACTCCCCTCATTCACAATCCACGTCTCCAGCGTCAACCGCGCGCGGCCATAGCGCTTGTAGGTCGCCACAAACCGCTTCCACACCTTCTCCTCCGGCGGCGCGCAAATTGCCGTCGCATCCCGCGTGACAGGCAGCGGATAACTGATCTGTCCTTCCTGAATCACGATATGCCCGTCTTCAATCCCTTCTTCACGCAACTGCAAGTGCAGCCAGCCCCAGCCCGCCAGCACTGCGCCGCAGTACAGGCTGCCGCCGAACATGGTGCTCTTGTGGTTGATGTTGGCTTGCAAGGGCAAATGCAATTCCAACCGTCCTTGTTTCCAGTCGAGCACCTTGAGGCCCATTTCCCGGGTGAGGGGGATGTCGTGGTGCAGGATGGATTCCAGGTAACGGCTGTCGCGGCTCATGGGGGCCTCTTGGCGGGTGGGGGCTGTCATTCGTCGTCGCTGCTTTGGTTGGCGAAGTTCAGGCCATGCTTGCGCAGCTTGTCGTGCAGGGTCTTGCGCGGTACGCCCAGGGCTTCGGCGAGGCTGCGCATGGAGCTGTGGGGACGGGTCAGTTCGGCGGCGATCAGGCTTTTTTCGAACTGCTCGACCTGTTCGCTCAGACCGCCGGGCGTGGAGGTCAGGACACCGGCCGATGGATTGTCCGGCGTGTTATCCAGCGCCAGCTCCAGGCCCAGCGCGAAACGTTCCGCAGCGTTCTGTAGCTCACGCACATTGCCCGGCCAGCTATGGCGCAGCAGCAGCGCGCGCTGGCCCGGCTGCAGTTCGTGCAGCGGCAGGCCGTGGCGGCTGCTGGCTTCATCGGCGAAGTGCTGGAACAGCATCAACGCATCTTCACCGCGCTCACGCAGCGGCGGAATGCGCAACGGCGCGACATTGAGGCGGTAATACAAGTCGGCACGGAAGCGACCCTGGTCGGCGGATTGGCGCAGGTCTTCCTTGGTCGCGGCGATGATGCGGATATCCAGCGGGATCAACTGATTGCCGCCCAGGCGCTCGACTACCCGTTCCTGCAACAGGCGCAACAGCTTGACCTGCACATCCAGGCTCATGCTTTCGATTTCATCCAGGAACAAGGTGCCGCCGTTGGCGAATTCGAACTTACCGATACGGCGTTTCTGCGCGCCGGTAAAGGCGCCGGGCTCGTGGCCGAACAGTTCGCTTTCCACCACCGACTCGGCCAAGGCGCCTGCGTTGATCGCCACAAAAGGGCCGCTGCGGCGGCTGGACAGGTCGTGCAGTGCGCGGGCGACCACTTCTTTGCCGGCGCCGGTTTCGCCGAGGATCAGCACATCGGCCTTGGTCGCGGCCAGGGCGCCGATCTGCTCGCGCAGGCGCAGCATTTGCGGCGAGTGGCCGACCAGGCGTGTGCTCAGTTGCTGACGGTCGCTGAGGGCCAGGCGCAGGCTACGGTTGTCCAGTACCAGGCGGCGCAGGGCCAGGGCACGGCGTACGCTGTCGAGCAGGGCGTCGCTGGCGAACGGTTTTTCCAGGAAGTCATAGGCCCCGGCGCGCATGGCCTGCACCGCCAGTGGCACATCGCCGTGGCCGGTGATCAGCAGCACCGGCAAGTCCGGGTCCTGGCCGTGCAGTTCGGCGAGCAGTTCCAAGCCGTCCATGCCGGGCATGCGGATGTCGCTGACCACCACGCCCGGCCAGTCCCGCGACAGGCGCGCAGTGAGGCCAGTGGCTTCACCCAGGGTCAGGACTTTCAGCCCGGCCAGGTCCAGGGTCTGGCACAGGGCCTGACGCAAGTGTGGATCGTCGTCGATCAACACCACCTGAATCTGGTTATCGATACTCATACACTGCGGTCCTCGGACGGTTGCAGACTGACGCCCGGCGCACCGGCACGCAATTTCAAGGTTAACAGCGCGCCGCCTTCCTTGTGGTTGGCGAACAGCAGTTCGCCGCCAAAGGCACGCATCAGGGTGTCACAGATCGCCAGCCCCAACCCCAGGCCCTGAGTGCGGGTCTTGGTGGTGTAGAACGGCTCGCTGGCGCGGCCCAGGGCTTCCATGCAAAAGCCCGGGCCGTTGTCGCGAATGTACAGGTTGACGCCCTGTTCGGTGGTTTCGGCACTCAGCCACAGTTTGCGCGGCGGGCCTTTTTCGGTGAGCGCGTCGAGGGCGTTGGCGAGCAGATTGCCCAAAACCTGGCGCAGGCGGGTTTCACCGGCCTGTACCCACAGCGTCGCCTCGGGCAAGTCGCGAATCAGCTCCACCTCCATCGACCGCCGCCGCTTGGCCAGCAACGCCAGTGCATCGTCCAGCGCCGGTTGCAGGGCCACGCTCTCGGGCGCATGGCGGTCGCGGCGGGCAAAGGCACGCAGGTGGGCGATGATCGAGGCCATGCGCCCGGTCAGTTCGCTGATCAGTTTGAGATTGCCCCGTGCATCGGTGGTGCGCTCATGGTCGAGCAGGATTTCGGCGTTTTCCGCATAGCTGCGAATGGCTGCGAGGGGCTGATTGAGTTCGTGGCTGATGCTTGCGGACATGGTGCCCAGCGCCGACAGTTTGCCCGCCTGCACCAGGTCATCCTGGGCGCGCACCAGCTCCTGCTGGGCGTGTTCGCGCTCCAGCACTTCCTGCTTCAGGCGCCGGTTGAGGCCTTCGAGATCACTGGTCCGCTCCACCACCCGCGCTTCCAGCTCGCGACGGGCCTTGGCTTCGAACGCAATGCGTTCCAGGTAATGGCGGCGACGTTGCATCATCAAGCCCAGCAGCAACATCAATACCAACAGCGTGGCGCCGCCGACGGCAACCACCGTGCGCACGGGGCGGTTGATCAGCGAGCGCGGCGCGAGGATCTCCACGTTCCAGCCGGTCTCGGCGATGGCCGTGGATTGGCGCAGCCAGGCGGTGTTGCTCAGGCTCAGCGGCTGCGGGTCGCGGGTGGGGTAGGGCTGGATGGCGATGATGGCCTGGCGCTCTTCAGCGGTCAGTGGCCGGGTGGCGCGGAATCGCCATTGTGGGCGCGAGGTCAAGATCACCACGCCATTGTGGTCGGTGACCAGCAGTTGTTCCGGCGTGTTACCCCACAGGCTTTCGGTGTGGTCCAGGTCGACCTTTACCACCAGCACGCCGATGATCGTATCGCCATCGCGCACGGCGGCGGCAAAGAAGTAACCGCGCTTGGCCGAGGTGGTACCCAACCCGAAAAACCGCCCCAGGCGCCCGTCCATGGCTTCGCTGAAATAAGGCCGAAACGAGAAGTTGCGCCCGACGAAGCTGTCTTGCTTGTCCCAGTTGGACGCGGCCAGGGTCTTGCCGGTGGTGTCCATCAGGTACATCACCTCCACCCCGGCCTGGGCGGCGACGTCCTTGAGCAGCAGGTTGGCGTTGACCAGGTTGGTGCTGATTTGAGGCGCGTCCAGCGCGGTGCGCAAGGCGGGCAAGTCGCCGAGGATCTGCGGCAGCACTTCATAACGGTGCAGGGTCCCGAGCAGGTTGGCCACGTACAGGTCGAGGGTCTGGCGGTTCTGGCCGGCCAGTTCGCTGCGGTAATAACGCTCGGCCAGGTGCTCCAGCGGCCACAGCAGCGGTGCCAGGCACAACGCCAATAAGGCGAGGCTGCGCCAGCGGGGTCTACGCGGGAGAGGTGGAGTCATGGGAGTCGTGCGCCTGTGGGTACAGGCGCATTATGCCTAGTGCTGCTGTGCAAGACACTCGCGCAATGCGTCTTGCCAGTGTGGCTGGCTGACGTGCCATTGCTGCTGCAGGCGGCTGCAGTCCAGGCGCGAGTTCAGCGGACGCTGGGCGGGTGTCGGATAAGCGCTGGAAGGGATGGGCTCCAGTTCGGCGCAGGCCTTGCCCTGTTCACGCAGGTGCTCGCCAATGGCCTGGGCAAAACCAAACCATGAGGTTTCCCCTCCGGCGGTCAGGTGATAGATGCCCCATTCCCCCGGTTCACCTGCTAGCCAGCGTTCGATCAATGCGCGTGTACTGTTGGCAATGCTGCCGGCCCAGGTTGGCGCGCCGATCTGGTCGGCGACGATGCGCATCTGCGGTTTCTCTTGCAGCAGGCGCTGCATGGTCAGCAGGAAGTTCTTGCCGTGGTTGGAGTACACCCAACTGGTGCGCAGAATGAGATGTTCGCCACCGACGGCCGCAATCGCGTGCTCGCCCGCCAGTTTGCTTTGGCCGTAGACGCCCAGTGGGTTCGTCGTGTCGGTTTCGATGTAGGGCGCAGGTTTGCTGCCGTCGAACACGTAGTCGGTGGAATAGTGGATCAGCGGGATGCCCAGCGCCTTGGCTTCCTCAGCGAGAATGCCCGGGGCGATGGCGTTGATGGCAAACGCGGCGTCCGGTTCGCTCTCGGCCAGATCGACGGCAGTGTGGGCTGCTGCGTTGATGATCAAGCCTGGGCGATGGGCCCGCACTTGCTGGCGGATCTGGTCTGCGTTCGCCAGGTCAAGCTGGTCGCGGCCCAGGACGATAAGCTCGCCCAGGCCTTGGAGTCGCAGTTGCAGTTCGCGGGAGACTTGGCCATGTTGGCCGGTGATCAAGATCTTCATGGGAACACGTCAGCTTCCAGCAAGGGTTTACCCGCCTGGTCCTTGGCGGACAACTGTGGCGTCTCGCTCAGCTCCCAGTCGATGGCCAGTGTCGGGTCATTCCACAGGATGCAGCGTTCGGCACTGGGCTGGTAGTAGTCAGTGGTTTTGTACAGGAATTCGGCGTGCTCGCTCAGTACCACGAAGCCATGGGCGAAGCCTTCCGGCACCCAGAGTTGGCGGTGATTCTGGGCCGACAAGCGTACACCTACCCACTGGCCGAAATTCGGCGAGCTTCGGCGGATATCGACGGCTACGTCCAGCACTTCACCGGCGGTGACGCGCACCAATTTGCCCTGGGTGTGTTCGAGTTGGTAATGCAGGCCGCGCAGCACGCCTTTTTGCGAGCGCGAGTGGTTGTCCTGCACAAACTGGCGCTTGAGCCCGGTGGCCCCTTCAAAGGCGCGGGCGTTGAAGCTTTCGTAGAAAAAACCGCGCTCATCACCGAACACTTTGGGTTCGATGATCAGTACGCCGGGCAGTGAGGTTTCAATGACGTTCACTGGTTTTCTCCGGCCAGCGAGTACAGGTATTGACCATAACCGGTCTTGCCGAAGTACTTGGCACGTTCCAGCAGGTGGTCGCGGTCGATCCAGCCGTTCTCATAGGCGATTTCTTCGAGGCAGGCGACTTTCAGGCCTTGGCGGTGCTCGATGGTCTGCACGTACTGCGAGGCTTCCAGCAAGCTGTCATGGGTGCCTGTGTCCAGCCAGGCAAAGCCACGGCCAAAACGCTCTACATGCAGGTCACCGCGCTTGAGGTACGCGTTGTTGACGTCGGTAATCTCAAGTTCCCCACGCGGCGACGGCTTGACCGCCTTGGCGATCTTGATCACGTCGTTGTCGTAGAAATACAGGCCGGTCACCGCATAGCTGGATTTTGGCTTCGCCGGCTTTTCTTCGATGGAGAGGGCACGGCCCGCGCTGTCGAAATCGATCACGCCAAAGCGCTCGGGATCCTTGACCCAGTAGCCGAAAACGGTAGCGCCAGATGGACGTTTGGCCGCCCCAAGCAGTTGTTCACCGAAATGCTGACCATGGAAGATATTGTCGCCCAGGATCAGGCACACAGGGTCATTGCCAATGAATTCCTCGCCAATGATGAACGCCTGGGCCAGGCCATCCGGGGTGGGCTGCTCGGCGTAGCTGAAACGCACGCCAAACTGGCTGCCATCGCCCAACAGGTTGCGGTATTGCGGCAAGTCCACGGGTGTGGAAATCACCAGGATTTCCTTGATGCCCGCCAGCATCAACACCGAGATCGGGTAGTAGATCATCGGCTTGTCATACACCGGCAACAGTTGTTTGGACACACCCAGGGTAATGGGGTGCAAACGGGTGCCGGAACCGCCGGCCAATACGATTCCCTTCATCATGCGATCAAATCCTTAAAGTCGGTGTTGCCTAAACGTTCGCCCTGATAGCTGCCATCCTGGACCCTGCGGCACCATTCCAGGTTGTCGAGGTACCACTGCACGGTCTTGCGCAGCCCGGTTTCGAAGGTTTCTTCAGGCACCCAGCCTAGCTCACGTTCAATCTTGCTGGCGTCGATCGCATAACGCTGATCGTGGCCGGGTCGGTCTTTGACGAACGTGATCAGGTCGGCGAATTTTTCGACGCCGCTGGGGCGTTGGGGTGCCAACTCTTCCAGCAATTGGCAGATGCCACGCACGACATCGATGTTTTTTTGCTCATTGTGGCCGCCGATATTATAGGTTTCGCCGACGACACCCTCGGTTACCACTTTCAGCAGCGCGCGGGCATGGTCCTCGACGAACAGCCAGTCACGCACCTGCAAGCCATCACCATAGACCGGCAAGGGTTTGCCCGCGAGTGCGTTGAGGATCACCAGGGGGATCAGCTTCTCGGGGAAGTGGAACGGCCCATAGTTGTTCGAGCAGTTCGTGAGCAGCACCGGCAGGCCATAGGTGCGTTGCCATGCACGGACCAGGTGGTCGGAGGCAGCCTTGCTCGCAGAGTACGGCGAGCTGGGCGCATAGGGCGTGGTTTCAGTGAACAGGTCATCCACGCCGTGAAGGTCACCGTACACTTCGTCAGTGGAAATGTGATGAAAACGGAAGTTGCCTTTGGCGGGCTCGGCCAATTTCTGCCAATAGGCGCGAGCAGCTTCC
The DNA here is from genome assembly GCF_013387025.1 of Pseudomonas reactans. Taxonomy (NCBI): domain Bacteria; kingdom Pseudomonadati; phylum Pseudomonadota; class Gammaproteobacteria; order Pseudomonadales; family Pseudomonadaceae; genus Pseudomonas; species Pseudomonas reactans. The sequence continues at coordinate 139,665 of NZ_JACAQP010000006.1, forward strand.
AGCAGGCTGTAGGTGCCGACGATATTGGTTTGAATGAAAGCCGAGGGGCCATCAATCGAGCGGTCCACATGGGACTCGGCCGCCAGGTGCATGATCGCCTGGGGCTCGAAGCGCTCCAGTACAGCGCTGACAGTGGCCTGATCGATGATATCGGCCTGGACAAACTCATAACGGCTGTTGGACGCGATGCTGGTCAGCGACTCCAGGTTGCCCGCATAGGTGAGTTTGTCCAGGTTGAGGACTTCATGTTCGGTGTGTTGAATCAGGTGACGGATCAGGGCAGAGCCAATAAAGCCGGCACCACCGGTGATGAGAATGCGCATGTCGGAGGGCCTTTTCCTTAGACGGACATTAAGCGAATGGAGCATAGCTTGAGTTGTGTGGCGAGGTGGTGCAAGCGCGGTATGCGCAGGGGTTGCGTTATCCACCAGAACAATGGCGATATAGGCGCCTAAAAAAATCGAGGTCGTCTCAATGCCGCTCGCCACCCTGATCCATCGCGCCAGTCTACCTTGCCCGCAAGTGGGTCCCGATCAGGCGGCTCACCTGCTCGAGCAACATTACGGTCTTACTGGCACCTTGCAATCATTGGGCAGCCAGCAAGACCTCAACTACAAAGTCGACAGCCCCCGCGGCCGGTTTGTTATGAAAATCTGCCGGGGCGACTACGACGCTGTTGAGCTGCACGCCCAGCATGCGGCGCTTAACAGCCTGCAGGCTGTGCGCGTACCCAAGGTCATCAAGTCTTTGACGGGGGAGGAGTTGTTGACCCTGACCCACGACGGCCAAGCCCTGCACGTGCGGGTGCTGGATTACATCGATGGCCAGCCGTTGACCCATCAACCTCACTTGGGGCGTGTGGTGATCGCGGGGTTTGGTGACCTGTGTGGGCGCATGAGCCAGGCGCTGGCGCGGTTTGAGCATCCGGGCCTTGCGCGCACGCTGCAGTGGGACCCGCGCCATGCCCAGGCATTGATCAAGCATCTGCTGGCGACGCTGGAAAACCTTCCGCACCGCGCGGCACTGGAGCAAGTGGCTGAGCAGGTCGAGGAGCGTATCCGCCCCCTGGCCGATCACTTGCCGTGGCAGGCGGTGCATATGGACATCACCGACGACAACGTGGTGTGGCAGCGCGATGCACAACGGCACTGGCAGGTTCAGGGGGTGATCGACTTCGGCGACCTGGTGCATACCTGGCGCATTGCCGACCTGTCGGTGACCTGCGCCGCGCTGCTGCACCATGCCGAGGGCGATCCCTTTGCGATCTTGTCGGCGATCAAGGCCTGTCACGCGGTGACGCCGTTGCAGCACGAAGAATTGCGGGCTCTGTGGCCGTTGATCGTCGCCCGTGCGGCGGTGCTGGTATTGAGTAGCGAGCAGCAGCAACACCTGGATCCGGATAACAGTTACCTGCTGAAAAACGCTGAACATGAGTGGGAAATCTTCCATGTAGCGACGTCAGTGCCGTTTGAATTAATGGAGGCGGCCATTCTGGGGTGCGTCGGGCAGGCGCCCGCACCCATCGCCAGCCAGGGCTTTGCGCCGTTGCTGCCAGGGTTGGTTGGGCGTGAGTTTGCGTTGATCGACCTGGGCGTGCTCAGCCCGCATTTCGAGGCCGGTAACTGGGAGCAACCCGGCGTCGATCGACGCTTGTTGCAGGAGGCGGCGGCGGTGCATGGCCTGGCGGCGAGTCGTTATGGGCAATACCGTTTGTCGCGTACCCAGCCCGACAGCGCGAATGAGCCAGAGACGTTCCCGTTGCATGTCGAACTGCACGTGCCGTTGGGCACATCCGTTGAAGCGCCGTTTGCAGGCGTTGTGCGACGGGGTGTCAACGGTGAGCTGCAGGTGCACAGTAGCGAGGCAAGCGTGCGCCTATGGGGCGTTAAAGCACAGTTGCAACCGGGTGCTGTGGTGCTGAAGGGCCAGGTGATCGGTGAGGTCGAAGGCCCGCTCACCGTGCAACTGTGCCGTGCTGACGTACCCGCACCGTTGTTCTGCACGCCGTCACGGGCACAGGCATGGCAGTCGCTGTGTCCGTCGCCGGCCGCGCTGTTGGGCCTGGCCTGCGATGCCGAGCCCGAGTTGGACCCCGAGGCGCTGCTGGCCCGCCGCGATGCCAGTTTCGCCCGTTCGCAAAAGCACTATTACGCCGACCCGCCGCGTATCGAGCGTGGCTGGCGCAACCATCTGATCGACATGCAGGGCCGTTCCTACCTGGATATGCTCAATAACGTCGCTGTGCTGGGCCATGGCCATCCGCGCATGGCGACGGTGGCCGCGCGGCAGTGGTCGTTGCTCAATACCAACTCGCGCTTCCACTACGCGGCGATTGCCGAATTTTCCGAACGTTTGCTGTCGCTGGCGCCTGAAGGCATGGACCGGGTATTCCTGGTCAACAGCGGCACCGAGGCCAATGACTTGGCGATCCGCCTGGCCTGGGCCTTCAGCGGCGGGCGCGACATGCTCAGCGTGCTGGAGGCCTACCACGGCTGGTCGGTGGCGGCGGATGCAGTGTCCACGTCGATTGCCGATAACCCTCAGGCATTAAGCAGTCGCCCGGACTGGGTACACCCGGTGACCGCGCCCAATACCTATCGCGGCGAGTTCCGTGGGCAGGACAGTGCGCCGGACTACGTACGAAGCGTGGAACACAACTTGGCGAAAATCGCCGCGAGCCAACGCCAACTGGCGGGTTTCATCTGCGAGCCGGTGTATGGCAATGCCGGGGGTATCTCGTTGCCGCCGGGCTATTTGCAGCAGGTGTATGGACTCGTTCGTGCCCAGGGCGGCGTGTGCATCGCCGACGAAGTGCAGGTGGGTTACGGCCGCATGGGGCATTTCTTCTGGGGCTTTGAAGAGCAGGGCGTGGTACCCGACATCATCACCATGGCCAAGGGTATGGGCAATGGCCAGCCGCTGGGTGCGGTGATTACCCGGCGTGAAATCGCCGAGGCGCTGGAGGCTGAAGGGTATTTCTTCTCGTCCTCGGGAGGCAGCCCGGTGAGTTGCCGGATCGGCATGGCCGTGTTGGATGTGATGGAAGAGGAAAAGCTGTGGGAAAACGCGCAGGTGGTTGGCGGGCATTTCAAGGCAAGGTTGGAGGAGCTGATCGATCGTCACCCGTTGGTGGGAGCTGTCCACGGCTCCGGCTTTTATCTCGGGCTGGAGTTGGTGCGTGACCGACAGACCCTGGAACCGGCAACTGAAGAAACCACCTTGCTGTGTGATCGCCTGCGCGAGCTGGGGATTTTCATGCAGCCCACTGGTGATTATTTGAACATCCTCAAGATCAAGCCGCCGATGGTCACGTCCCGGCGTAGCGTGGATTTTTTCGTCGACATGCTGTCGAAGGTGCTCGATGAGCAGTTGTAGATAATCGATTGTTATCGGTTAATTATTGTAATATTCATCCGGTATCATCTCATGTTGCTTAAAAAGCCGATTTTTATCCGTTATAAAGTCGGCCACCCCCCCATTCGGAGTCCTGATCGCCATGACCACCCTGCACAGCACCCCCCGCGCCGATGGCTTCTACATGCCTGCCGAATGGGCGCCACAAACCCAAACCTGGATGATCTGGCCTGAGCGTCCAGACAACTGGCGCTTGGGCGGCAAGCCGGCGCAAGCCGCTCACGTAGCGGTGGCCAAGGCCATTGCGCGCTTTGAGCCGGTCACCGTGGCGGTTTCCGCTGGCCAGTACGAAAACGCTCGCGCGCGCCTGGATGTGCCGAATATCCGCGTGGTGGAGATGTCCAGCGATGACGCCTGGGTACGCGATACCGGCCCGACGTTCGTGATCAACAACAGCGGCGAAGTGCGTGGCGTGAACTGGGACTTCAACGCCTGGGGTGGTTTTGACGGCGGTCTGTATTCGCCATGGAATCGCGACTCCCAGGTCGGCGGCAAGATTCTCGAAATCGAACGCGCCTCGCGCTATCGCACCGAAGGTTTTGTGCTGGAAGGCGGCTCGATCCATGTCGACGGCGAAGGCACCCTGATCACCACCGAGGAATGCCTGCTCAACCGCAATCGCAACCCGCACCTCGACCGTGCCGAGATCGAAGCAGTGCTGAGCGCCAACCTGGCTGTGGATAAGATCATCTGGCTGCCGGACGGCCTGTTCAACGACGAAACCGACGGCCATGTGGATAACTTCTGCTGCTACGTGCGCCCTGGCGAAGTGCTGCTGGCCTGGACTGACGACCCGCAAGATCCGAACTACGCACGCTGCCACGCTGCCATGAACGTGCTGCAAAGCAGCACCGACGCCCAGGGCCGCTCGTTCACAGTGCATAAAATGCCGATCCCTGGCCCGCTGTATGCGACCGAAGAAGAATGCGCCGGCGTTGACCCGGTTGACGGTACCCAGGAACGTAATCCGACCGTGCGGTTGGCGGGTTCCTACGTCAACTTCCTGATCGTCAACGGTGGCATCATCGCGCCAAGCTTCGACGACCCGCTGGACAGCCAGGCCAAGGCCATCCTGCAGGACCTGTTCCCGCAGCATGAAGTGGTGATGGTGCCGGGCCGCGAACTGTTACTGGGTGGCGGTAATATCCATTGCCTGACCCAACAACAGCCGGCCCCGCACAAAAATTGAGTGCAGTTGTAACAGCGCTATGAGGATGAACTGGCGTTGATCGGTTCGGTCCTCCACAACAAGCCCGCGACCCAGACAGGTCGCGGGCTTTTTTGTGTCAAAACGCCTATGAGCACGAGACATTGGCATAGCTCTTGTATCGCCGTTGTGACAGTGGCCCAAGGCGATGACTGCACAGTTCTGTCATAAACCTTGAGTAAGTTAGCCGCTCACGCAGTAGGAGAGAGCGCTGAAATGAACGCCGATATCAACCTGATGTACACGCGCACGTTCCACCCCTTGCGGGTCAACGGCGACGCGATCCATGCGCTGGCACTCTGGTTGAAGGAAAACGGCTCGCGGCAGATCAGGCAACCGCCTGACTTGCGCAGCGTGATGAGTGAACGTTACCCGGCGGGGTTGTTCAGTGAGGATGAAGTGAAGCTGTTGTGCGAATTGATGAATTGATGCACTTGTAGGAGCGAGCTTGCTCGCGAAGGTCGCCAACGATAACGCCGCGATCCTGATTAATCGCGGCGCTCTCGGGTTTTTCGCGAGCAAGCTCGCTTCTACAGGAAGACTTTTAGAAGCTGTAGGTACCTGTCACCACCAGACTACGCGGTTCCCCTGGCTGAATCTGCGCCACACTGGTCGCCGAGGCGTAGTAGGTTTTATCTGCGATATTGTTCAGCGCCGCCCTCACGTCCCATTCCTTCTGACGGAACCCCGCCAGCGCATCCCAACGACCATAACCCGGCAACACCACGGTGTTGAGGCTGTCGGCATAACGGTCGCCCACCAGCGTCAGGCCGGTTTCTGCGTACCAGCCCATCTCCGGTTTCCAAGTGATGAACAGGCTGGCATTGCGCTTGGCCACATCGCTGACGCGTTTGCCTTCGAAGCCGTTGTTGTCCTTCTCGACCTTGGCATCCTGCAGGCCGACACCGCCGCGCACATACCAATTGCCGACGATCTTGCCGGTGGCGGTCAGCTCCACGCCACGTGAACGCTGCAAGCCGCTGAGCAGGGTGATGGTGCGGTCCAGCGGGTCGCTGGTGCGGCGGTTGTAGAGTTCCAGTTCGTACACGGCCAGGGTGGTGCTCAGGCGGTCGTCGAGCCAGTCGCTCTTGACCCCGATTTCTTTCTGTTTGGTCAGCTCCGGGCTCAGGTCGTTGACGCTGCCGGCGGCGTTCGGGGTGATACCGATCAAGCCGCCGCCCGCAGGCGAAAACGTCTTGCTCCACGACGCGTAGAACGAGTGGTGTTCCAGCGGCGTCCACACCAGGCCGAAGCGCGGGCTGGTGCTGTGGCTTTTGACATCCTGCTGGGTGTTGAGCAGTTTGTTTTTGGTGTCCACTTCAAAGCGGTCATAGCGCAGGCCGGCCAGGACTTGCCACTGATCGTTCAGGCGCAGTTGGTCCTGCACGTAAAGGGCACGGCTTTCGACTTCGGTGTGGTTGTTGCTCGACACGCTCATGCGCCCAGTGTGGCTGAGGTTGCGGTTGGGCTGGTTGAGGTCCAGGCTCGGCACGGCCTGGCCGCCTCGGTTGACGGCAGTGGCGGTGTACAGCTTTGGGTCGCGGCGCTGGCTGCCCAGTTCGAGGCCGGTCAGCAGGCGGTGTTCCAGGCCGTAGGTGCTGAAGCCGCCTTCCAGCTCGATGTTGTTGAAGATATTGAGGGTGTTGAGGTCTTGCTGCCAGCGTTGGCGTGTGACGCTGTGGGTCGCCGGCACGTAGGCGGTTTGGTAGGTATTGTCGAAATCACTGTCGAGCTTGAACACACCGAGTGTCTGGCGCAGTTGCCAGTTGTCGTTGAGTTCATAAGCCAACTTGGAGCGCAGCGACTGGGATTTGTCGTCGATGTAATCGCGGTTATCAAAGTAGGTGGTGCTGCGGCTCACATCCGCAGGCCGGCCGTTGACCCCTGGAATGCCACGGTCCGGCGTGCGGTTGTAGCGGCTGTATTCGTATTGCACCAGCCAGTTCAGGTCCGGCGTGAGCTGCCAGCTCATGGACGGTGCAAACAGCTGGCGATTGCCGCTGACGCCGTCGCGGAAGCTGTTGTTGTCCTGGTTGCCCATGTTCAGGCGCAGGCTGATGTTATCGGTGGGGTCGGTGCTGAGGTCGGCGTACAAGCTGCGCAAGTCGTTGCTGCCGCCCTGGGCTTCGATACTCGATTTATGCCCGGCCACAGGCAGTTTGCTAACACGGTTGACGATCCCTCCCTGACCGCCTCGCCCGTAGAGTACGGCTGCCGGCCCCTTGAGCACTTCGATGCGCTCGATGTTATGCAAGTCGCGCACGTATTGGCTGTCGTCGCGAATGCCATCCAGATAGAAGTCATTGCTCGCGTCGAAACCGCGGATGCGCAAGCTGTCGAAGCGCGTGTCGGCGCCGCTGCTGACGTTGGGGATGCCGCTCAACGCCTGGCCCAGGTCATTGGTGCCATAGGACCGCAGGCTTTCGGTCTTTACCGAGTCGATGGCCTGGGGCACATAGCGCACAGGTGTGGCGGTACGAGTGGCGGTGCTGGTTTCCTTGATGCGCGGGTCGTCTTCGTCAGCTTCGGCGCTGATCGACGTTTCGGGCAAGGTCGTGGCCGCACAGGCAAAACCGGCAGACAGCAGAACGGAAAGCCCAAGGGTGATGGGCGTCAGGCGAGGGGCAGGCATGGAGGAATGTATCCGAATTGTTTGGGAGGAAATTGCGCGTTAATGGTAATGCTTTGCATTTGCGCGCGTTATCTATTACCAAACGTATCGGCTTTGAAATATGTTACGAAATATGTTTCTTGCCGTTTTGAATGCGGTTTTTTGTCGCTAACAGAACCGCTGTAGGCGCTTCCTTAGAATTATTTCGCCTAAATACAGACGATTCGCGAAATTGACACATAGTTCCGGGCGCGACTAGGATTGCGCCCAACGCCTGTGGCTAACCGCCATGACTCATCCAATAAAAAAGGCCCGCGGCCTGTTAAGTCGTCCGCGGGCCTTCTTTTTTCCGGAATCAGTCGACACCAGAAAAAGCGACACGGAGCCTGGTGTCACAGCGCGTACTCAACCAGGAATAAGGAATACAAGAAAATGTTGAAGCAACGGATGAGTCTGATCGCTCTGGGGATTTTGAGCGCATCGACAGCAATGGCAAACGATCAGGACCAGTCCAAGGGTTTTATCGAAGACAGCCACCTGAACATCGCCGCACGTAATGCCTACATCAGCCGTGACTACAAGAACGGCAAGCAAGACAAAGCCGAGTGGGGCCAAGGCTTCATCGGCAAGCTCGAGTCCGGTTTCACCCAAGGCACCGTCGGTGTGGGTGTGGACGTGATCGGCCAATACGCTATTCGTCTGGACGGTGGTAAAGGCCGTGCTGGCGCCGGCGGTATCGACTTCTTCAAACCGGGTAACGGCACTGCCAACAACCCTGGCTCGGCACCACACGACCTGGCCAAGGGCGGCGCTGCCGTGAAGTTCCGCGTTTCCAACACCGTGCTCAAGTACGGTGATCAGTTCCCGGCCGTGCCTGTACTGCAGTACGACAACTCCCGTCTGTTGTCGGAAACCTACACCGGTACCTCGATCGTTTCCAAAGAGATCGCCGGTCTGCAACTGGACGCGGGTCACTTCACCAAAGAAGCCCGTAAGAGCATGGAAGGCACCGACAGCGGTCGCCTGAAAAGCATCGACTACATCGGCGGTAGCTACAAATTCACCGAAAGCCTGTCGGCCGCGCTGTATGCCTCCGACATGCAGGACGTGCTGAAGAAGCAATACGTCAACGTCAACTACGTGCTGGCCCTGCCAGAGAAGCAGTCGCTGACTTTTGACTTCAACGGCTACAAAACCAAGCTGGACAAGAGCTTCGCGCTGGAAAACCAAGGCAGCGAAGACGCTCGTGACAACAAGATCTGGAGCCTGGGCGCCACGTGGGCTGTTGGCCCGCACAGCTTCACCGTCGCTCACCAGCGCAGCACCGGCGACACCGGTTACCTCTACGGCGGCTACCGCAACGCTGGCGGCATCGGCGACGGCGGTAACACCATCCTGCTGGCCAACTCCTACTGGTCCGACTTCAACGGCAAGGACGAGCGTTCGTGGCAGGCCGGCTACGGCATCGACTTCGCCACCTTCGGCGTACCGGGCCTGACCTACAACATTGCCTACGTGCGCGGCACCAACATCGACGACGGCACCAACCGCGGCGATGGCACCGAGCGTGAAATCTGGAACCAGTTCAAGTACGTCGTCCAGAGCGGCCCAGCCAAAGACCTGAGCCTGCGTGCGCGTGCGTCGTGGTTGCGTGTGTCCAACAACGCCAGCAATTACAACGTAGGCGGTAACGAAATCCGTCTGTTCGCCGACTACCCGATCAACGTTTTCTAATTGATCCGGCGTCGCGCCTGATTCCAGGCGATAAAAAACCCCGACTGGTTCGGGGTTTTTTTATGCCTGGCATTCCAGCGCTGTCTTGTTACACCGCAGTACGAATGAAGTACCCGGCCCCGTCTTTATCCCCTCCCGACGCAAGCCTAAATTGGCCCCACTGCCCGCCCATCATCCCGATGGCCGGCCACTGGAGTCGTCGCCATGCCCTTTGTCAGCCTGCGCATCACCCGTGATGGCGTTACCCCTGAGCAAAAAGCCCAGGTCATCGCCGAGTTCACCGAAACCCTAGAACGCGTCCTGCACAAACGCCCGGACCTGACCCACATCGTCATCGAAGAAGTCGATACCGATAACTGGGGCTACGCCGGCATCACCACCACCGAATACCGCAAATCCCAAGCCTGAATCCCTACTGGAGAACCCTTATGAAAAAAGTCGTCATCATCACCGGCGCGTCCCAAGGTATCGGCGCCGCCGTGGTCCAGGCCTACCGCGCTTTGGATTACCGGGTCGTTGCCACTTCGCGCTCGATCCAGCCGTCCACCGACCCGGACATCCTTACCGTCGCCGGCGACATCGCCGACCCGGCCACCGCCCAGCGCGTCATTCGCGAAACCCTGGCCACCTTCGGGCGCATCGACAGTCTGATCAACAACGCCGGTATCTTCATCGCCAAGCCGTTCACGGCCTACACCCAGGAGGACTACGCCAATGTGCTCGCGGTGAACCTCAACGGCTTCTTCTACATCACCCAACTCGCCATTGCCGAGATGGAAAAGAACAACGCTGGCCATATCGTCAACGTCACCACCAGCCTGGCGGATCACGCGATTGACGGCGTGCCGTCGGTACTCGCCAACCTCACCAAAGGCGGGCTGAATTCAGCGACCAAGTCCCTGGCGATCGAGTACGCCAAGCGTGGCATCCGGGTGAACGCGGTGAGCCCCGGGATCATCAAGACGCCGATGCACGGCGCAGAAACCCACGCGGCGCTCGGACAATTGCACCCGGTCGGGCATATGGGGGAAGTGAGTGATATCGCCCAGGCGATCGTCTATCTGGAACGTGCTGGGTTTGTCACCGGCGAGATTCTGCATGTCGACGGTGGGCAAAGCGCGGGTCATTGATGAACACGTCCCGGCCTACCCCGGCCGGGCGTTGTCCTCCCGTGGCGAGCGACCAAAAAAAGCTTTGTAGGCGCGGCTGAACGCCGCCTCGGACTCATAGCCAATCGCAAAGCCAATTTCGCCGATACGAGCGTCTTGTCTGGACAGCATGGTTTTTGCCAAGGTCAGCCGCCATTCATTCTGATAACGCAACGGCGAACGCCCGACCAGCGTGCTGAAGCGTTCGCAGAAGTTCGAGCGTGACATCCCCGCAATTTCCGCCAGCGCGTCGATACGCCACTGCGTGCCCGGCGTTTCGTGAAGGGCCTTCAGCGCGCGGGCGATACGCGCGTCCGACAGCCCACCCAACCATCCGGAGGCCACACCCTGCTGCACCCAGGTGCGCAGAATGCGGATCACCACCAGATCGATAAGCCGCGAAATCATCAACGCACCGCCCGGTTGCGTGTCATGAGCTTCGAGCAACATGAAATGCAGGATGCCTTCCGACCAGGCGGCGGCTTCGGCGTGTTGGATATGAATCAGCCGCGGCAGGGCAAACAGCATGGCCTGGAAACTGCTCGCGTCGAACCAGAAGCGGCAGATGACCACACTGGCGGCCCCATCCACCGCCGTCATCACGAGGCCCGCAGGACCGTGGGGCAGGAGGATGACATCGCCTGAGTTCAAGGTCTGTGCCGGTTGATCGGTCGCTTCCAGATGCAGTTTGCCGTGTTGAAGCACGCAGATATGCGCGCTCTCTTCATCTAGATCGAGGCCCTGCGCGTCGGCAAGCGCGCAGGCATAAACGCGATCGCCCGTGAGACGAATCTGAGCCAGCACCTGGGACAGCAAATCGCCTTTGGCCAGCCCTTCCAGCTGCATTTCTGGATGAATGATCAAGTTTTCCAAGGGATTCATCATGTCGGTCCAATCCCGCCGTCATTAAGCTGATCCCCGAGATCATAGCGTGCCGGCGTCACTGAGATGAGCGTTTGCAGCGTTGGCCGTTTATGCACGTCATCCAACTACATGGGAACACTGAAATGTTCGGAATCTCCGCCCTTGGCTGGCTTCACACCCTTGGTAGCCTGCCGGCTATCCCACTGGCCGCCTACATGTTTATCAAGCACGGGCGCATCGTGCCTCGGTCAGTGCCGGGATCGTTCTATTTTGTGTCGATGTTGATCGGCGGCTTCACCGTGTTCCTGGTGGCGCATCAACCCGTCAGCAACATCATCGGCGTCATTACCCTTGCGCTGCTGTTGGCGGGTTATGGGGTAGGGCACCTGGCCTGGTTGGGACGGGCGCGTGTGTACCTGGAAACGATCTTTTTGAGCCTGACCGCGTTCTTTCTGATGGTGCCCACCGTTTCCGAGACGTTGCGCCGCGTTCCCGATGGCCACCCCTTCGTGACGGACCTGCAATCGCCCGTGTTGCTTGGTGCGCAGGCGAGTATTGCGGTGGCGCTGGTGATCGGCCTGACGGCACAAATGATTCATCTGCGCAGAAAAAACCGGCTCAGAACCGCCCAGTGATCCCCAGCAACGGCCCTTTCTGAACGATGTCGTAGACGAAACCATCGTGACGATAATTCACGCCCATCGCCCGGTAGCCGGCCACTGCCGAGAAACCGGGCCAGAACTCCCAGCCTGCCAGCGCCGCCAGGTCCCAGTCTTGCTTGGACTGCCCGGCGCCCGCCATGCCCCAGGATGACAACCAGAACCGGTCATTCAACGCGTAGTGCCCGCGCAGCCCGGCCATGGCGTCGGCCCAGGTTGCGCTGTCGGAGCCGGACCGCCCGCCAGCGGGCCCACCATGAAAGGTGAGGGTGGTGCTGCTGTACCAGACGCGCACCCCGCCGGCCACATCCAGCCGCCGGTCTGCATCACCCCACACGGTATAGCCGCCTCCCAGGAACCCGGAGGCGGTCTTGCTTTGCACCTCGAGCTTGTTGGCAAGGATGCCTCCAGGCAGGCGGTTGCGGGTGTCAGTGTCGATGTACATCAGGTCGGCGAGCACGCTGTAGGGACCACGACGCGCCTCGCCCATCAGCATCACCGACATATCCACCGTGCGTGCGATGTCGGAGAAGTCGGACTTGATAAATTGGGTGCCGGTGCTGCGATGGCCCACGTGCCCACGGATACCTGCGCCCCACAGGTAAGGTCCGCCGTTGAAGGTCCAGCCCTCGCCGTCGGCGGCCGTGGCCAAGGTTGGCATTGCCGCAAAGGCGCCCAACACCCATGTCAGGCGTCGTAAGTGCATCATGGCGTTTCTCCGATCAGTGCTGGGTCAGCGAGAGCGCCACGCCTTCGGCCCCACAGTCTTGCGTAGGTTTCAGGCCGGCTTTTTGAGCCGCCTTGACCTCCTCTTTCGCCGCCGCCAAATCCGCCAGGAATGCGGGATTGGCATGCAAGCTCGCGACCGTCGCAGCGCCCATGATGCGATCGGCATCCACGTCGCTTTGCCAATGTGCGTCGCAGATGACGCGGCTCTGGCCGAAGGACAATCCACGGGTCATCAACTCGGTGGCGCGCGTCGGCTGAATCTCGGCCAGCAGCAGTCCCCAGGCCCATCCAGCCGCAGAGTGGCCGGACGGCCAGGAGCCATCCGTGCGCAGCAGCGGCTCCATATCCTTGCGGCACGTGCCTTCGTTATGCGCCACGAAAGGTCGGGTGCGGTTGTAGGCGTTCTTCCCGGCGTAGGTGGAACCGCCGGCGTCCGTCAGGGTGCGCTGCATCAAGGTATAAAGATGTGGCGTGGTTTTCTCGGTGATCGGTGTGCCCATCGCGCAGGAGAAGGCTTGCGCCGGGCCTGGGAAGGCCAGCTCCGCGTCCGCCGCCGCGAGTTTTTCCCGGGCCGTGCCGCGTAGCGACAAGGCAGCACGCCGTGCTTCTTCATCCCGCGCAAGGGCTGCGGAGTCAGGTTTGGGTGGCGCGCCAAGCAAGGCCAGGCGCAATGGCAGATCCTTCGCGTCAAGATAGCCAGGGGCAAGCTTGAAATGCGGGTCTGTGATCTTGATGACGGGTTCGTCGGCAAACGCCAGCCCCGCGCCGATCAGGCCTGCCAGCCCCAGCAGCATGTGATGTGTATTCATCGATTGTTCCCTGATCAGAATCGGTACAAGGCATTCAGATAGGCGCCTGCGCCCACCTTTTCACCCGTCAACGGACTGTTGCGCGCGTCTGAGACCAGGGCGTAGGTCTTGATGCCGCCTTCCAGTGCCAACTGTGGCTGCCATTGCCAGGTGAGGCCGAGCTTCAAGGTCACGTCGCGCATGCCGCCGCCGGGGTGGTATTCATCGAACTTAGTGCGCGCGGCTTGCTGGGCTGTGACGCCATAGCGGGCCATCATGTCGTTCTCATTGCTCCAGGTGCCGTACAGCGTCGAGTCCAGGATTAACGTCGAAGACAGCGCGTAGGCGGTGGCGAAGCCGGCTTCCAGATACTTCGTACGGCCCAGGTTTTCGCCGCCGTAGTTGCGGCTTTCACTGGCTTGCAGGCCGCGAACGAACAGGCGTCCGGCGGGTAGGATCCAGTAGGCTTCTGCGCCGATCAGGGCCGTGCTGTCCAGGTTGCCCATGCCCTTGAGGTAGTCATCACGGCCACCCAGGGTGTGGATTCTTTCTTTGCGCCCCTGGTCATAGCCCAACAGCAGGGCCACGCCGAAGGGCGATAGCCCCGGCAAGTCCCAGCGAAGCCCGTCCGGGAAGGCTGCAGTGAACTTGCCCCAGTTTTCAGTCGGTAACACGGCCTTGAGTTTCAGTGACGGAAACGCCGCGTAGTGCGACGAACCTTCGTACAACGGGCCGACCGCGAGTCCGCCGCCAACCGTCACGGACGGCTCGCTGTTTGAGTCGTCTGCATACGCTGGTAACGCCATCGCCACGGCGAGGGTGATACCTGTAATGAGTGTCGTCGAATGCTTGAACACGTTTGAACCACCGAGCGTTGTCATCGATTTTTTCCTGAATTAGAGAGCGACAGGCTGCGGCTTCGGAAAACGCCATTGGCCACTCAAGATCTCGTCACTCGGCTGATACAGCCGAACCGTGTAGTTCCAACCGGGCGTAGTCGGCAGGCAGTTGGCGATCTTCCCGTCACAGCCGCCGAACTGGATGGCAATCGAGCCGTCAGCACTTTTCTGGGCGGTTAAATTGTTCAGCGAATAAGCGTCATATGGGTTTTGCTGGAAGTAGCCGTCTGCGTTGTAGACGCTGACAGACCAGAAGCTTTTGACCGGGACATCGCCGACCTTGAGCCGGTAAACGGTCTTGCCGTCGTTCGCAGGCATGACGCCGCCGAGGTAGATGGCGTCCTTGGCCGGGTTGCCGCCCCATCCTGTGGCCGTGCCGATCAGGTGGTGAATCGGATTGACCTTGCCCTTGGGACCAAACGACTGGTTGTAATCGGGAATCGTCGAGCCCAGTACCTCTAGGGCCTCACGTACTTTTGCCTGGCTGACTGGGTCCCACTTCGGTACCACGAACTCCCCGACCTTGGCCTGGTCGACGGTGATGGCGTCCTGCAACGCATGTACCTTTTCCAGGTCCTGGCGATCCGTGGGGTCAAAGAAGGTGCGCACAGCGACAAACACATAGCGTGTGCCGACTGCCTCCTTCGTCAGTGTCCGGCGGCCGGCGCCGTAGGTGACGATGGGCACGTAGTGATCCTCATTGATCACCGCCATCGACATGAACCGCCCCTCGGCCTCAGGCAAGGCGATCGTGACGGGGCCGGCATCGAGGTCGAATACCGCTGATGAATACAGCGTGTCCCGATTCATCCGCACCACATTCTGGGCGTTGATGGGCACGGCTTCACGGCTATGAACAAAGCGGCCCAAGCTGCCTGTAGCGACCATTTTGCCCAAGTAGAGATCGGACTCGGCACGCGCAAAGTTATCCACACCCACCGGTATCACAGCCTCCGGGGATGACTGAGCGTGCGCACTTCCATAAGCAGCCAGTGCCATGGCGAAGAGGCAGGCCGTGGATGATGGGGTCATTGAAACCTCTGGGTTTTATAAGTTGGCGTTGATTTTTTGACTGTATAAGAACGCCCTGGCGCGAACTTGCCATTTGGTGCCAAAAGCACAGCGAGCGGGCACGCCAAGGCCTCCGCTGAGCGTGGCCGGAGGGATTAAGCGAGGGGGTTAACGATCGTGTTTCAAGAGGGCGCGATAGCGCGACGGTGGGCTGCCGGTCCAGCGTTTGAAGGCACGGGTAAAATGCGCGGGATCGCTGTAGCCGACCATGTAGGCAATTTCAGTCGCGCTGTACCGACCGCTGGCAATCAACTGGAGGGCTTCACTGCGACGTGTCTCGTCACGCAGTGCATCGAAGTCGATGCCGCAATGTTCAAGGCGTCGCTGCAGCGTTCGCACAGACAGCCCGATCTTTCTGGAAATAGTGACCAGTTTGGAGAACTCCTGATCCGCGATCTGCTGGGCGAGCACGTCGGCGGCCGCAGCGGTCGAGTTCAAGGCTTGAGTGGTTTTCCAGGCGACATCCCGGACAGGCCGCAGGGGAATTTCGAGCAGCTCCCGATCAAACTCGATCATGTTGTAGTCGGCGTTCATGACCAGGTTCGGGCCCAGATACTCCTCAAGCGCCTCGTCACCTGGTTCTCTCGGGTTCTTCAGGTGCACGCGTATGGCACCCGGCGCGCCCGACATGAGCGGCACTTTTCTGAGCACCGCCAAGGTGCCGAAGATGACCTGCTTCGGATCCGCCCCGTGATGCCCGGTAAAATGCTGGATCAGTTTGGTCGTACGGCCTTCGGTGACAATCTTGACTTCGCTGCCCTGGTGCAGCAGGTCGGTATGAACGGCCGCCGCCGCGCACGCCTGGGCAAGGTTGGTCGAGCCCAGGATCAACTCGCCCCACATGCCGGTTGAGCGCACATCGGTCAAATGCCCGATCATCGCGCCACCGAAGGGATCCTGGGCGATGGCGGCCATTTCATTCGCGATATGAAAGCAGGCCGCCCGCGGCACCCAGGCTTCCGGGTTCTGGAAAACATGTGGGGATATGCCAAAACGCCGAAAGAACTCCAGCGGCGATACACCGCGCATGCTCAGGTAGGGAGCGATTTGGCGGAGCGTGCTGAGCTTGATGGCGGGCGGAGCATTCGTCATGGGGATCGTCTCGGCCATGATGCTTCGGAGACTACGATTGGCGCAGTAAACACGATGCCTGGAGGGGTGACAAGAACGCTGTGTTCTATTAATGCCGTCAAATTAATGACTGTTTTTTGACGTATGAGTGCCGTTTGGCGGCAAGTAAGACAATGCATTGACAGTCCCTTTAGGATCCAACATCATTCGCGACGATTTTGATGGCTCTAAGCCATTAAAATGACATTAGCGACGCGCATTCGTCCCATGCTGTGGTTCTTCAAGATTCAGGGATAAGGCGGCTTGGACTCGGATGGCCAGGCGACGTTGGTCAGGGTAGCCCTTAAACACTGTCACCTTTAATTAGCGGGTTCGCTGCTGCGTGCCTGCGCTCGAGTCTTAGGAAGTAAACTTCATGGCTGTAGGACGAATTCTGGTTACCGGTGGTGCAGGTTTTATTGGGTCACATCTGGTAGAGGCTTTGCTGGGTAAAGGCTACAAGATTCGCGTACTGGATAACTTGTCGACCGGTAAGGTGGCTAACCTGCCCGCCGGGAATCCTGATCTGGAGCTGATGATTGGCGATGTCGCCGACAGCGCCGTG
Organism: Pseudomonas reactans; assembly: GCF_013387025.1. Lineage (NCBI taxonomy): Bacteria > Pseudomonadati > Pseudomonadota > Gammaproteobacteria > Pseudomonadales > Pseudomonadaceae > Pseudomonas > Pseudomonas reactans. The sequence continues at coordinate 156,464 of NZ_JACAQP010000006.1, forward strand.
GTCGAGCAGGCCATGGCTGATTGCAGCGCCGTCGTGCATCTAGCTGCGGTAGCGTCGGTACAGGCTTCGGTGGACGACCCTGTCGCCACCCACCAGGCCAATTTCGTTGGCACGCTCAATGTGTGCCAAAGCATGCTCAAGGCGGGCGTGAAGCGCGTGGTATTTGCATCCAGTGCAGCGACCTACGGCAACAACGGCGAAGGCACGGCCATCGCCGAAGACACCCCCAAGTCCCCACTGACGCCTTATGCCAGCGACAAGCTGGCCAGTGAGTACTACCTGGACTTCTACCGCCGCGAGCACGGCCTGGAGCCGGTGATATTCCGCTTCTTCAATATCTTTGGCCCACGCCAGGATCCGTCTTCGCCGTACTCCGGCGTGATCAGCATCTTCAGTGAGCGCGCGCTGGCGCGTAAGCCAATCACCGTATTTGGTGACGGAGAGCAAACCCGCGACTTCGTATACGTGCAAGATCTGGTGAGCATTCTGGTGCAGGCCGTTGAAACGCGTGAGCCTGTCAGCGACGCCGTCAACGTAGGACTCAGCCGTTCGACCAGCCTCAACGACCTGATCGCGGAGCTGGGCACTGCTACGGGTACTCCATTGGATGTGACGTACCAGGCACCACGCCAAGGTGATATCCGCCATTCGCGCGCCAATAATGTGCGGCTGCTGGAGCGTTTTTCACTGCCTGAACCGACGTCCATCGGCCAGGGTTTGGCGCTGCTTTTGCGCAGTTTGTAGTTCGCCGGTCACTTCGCCCGACGTTTACGCAGTATTGGCTCAGTCATCTTCAAGAGTGAATTATGGAAATCGTTTTCCGCAGGACGCGTGTCCGCGCGATCGCTGAGCGGCTGTTTGCTGCTCTTGCCTTATTCGTCGGTGGGCCGGCTGTGCACGCTGCTGCTGTCTCTCAACCGAGCAGCGTGGCTTTCTGGTACGCCGAGCAACCGCCGTTGCCGGAACTGTCGCAGTTCGACTGGGCTGTGGTCGAGCCGGGCCACATGACGCCCGGTGATGTGAAGACCTTGCGGGGGCTGGGCAGCCAGCCGTTTGCCTACCTGTCCATCGGCGAGTTCGATGGCAACAAGGCCGAGGTCGAGAAAGCCGGGTTGAGCAAAGCGGTGTCCCCGGTGCGTAACGATGCCTGGAACAGCCAGGTGATGGACCTCACCTCGACGGCCTGGCGTGAGCACCTGTTCGGGCGCGCCAAGGCGCTGGAAGCGCAAGGCTATGCCGGCCTGTTCCTCGATACCCTCGACAGCTTCCAACTGATGCCCCAGGCCTCGCGCGAAAGCCAACGCGTCGGCCTGGCCAGCTTGTTGCGCGAGCTGCACAAGCGTCAGCCAAACCTGAAGCTGTTCTTCAACCGCGGTTTCGAAGTGTTGCCTGAGTTGGACGGCGTTGCCGCCGCCGTGGCGGTCGAATCGATTCATGCCGGTTGGGATGCTTCCGCCAAACGCTATCGCCCGGTGTCCGAGTCCGATCGCCAGTGGCTCGAAACCCACCTGCAACCGCTGCGCGCCAAGGGCGTGCCGCTGGTGGCCATCGACTACCTGCCACCGGAGCGTCGTGAAGAAGCGCGCAAGCTCGCCAAGCGTCTGCGCGATGAAGGCTTCATCCCCTACATCAGCACCCCGGACCTCAACACCCTGGGTATCAGCAGCATCGAGGTCCAGCCGCGCCGTATCGCGATGATCTACGACCCGCGTGAAGGCGCGTTGGAAGATGCCGCCGGCCATAGCAACCTGGGTGGTTTGTTGGAGTACCTCGGTTACCGTGTCGATTATCTGCCCGCCAACAGTGACCTGCCGCTCTACGGTTTCAGTGGCTTGTACGCGGGCGTGGTGACCTGGATGACCAGCGGCCCGCCGCAGGATGCACCCGCGTTCAATCGCTTTCTCAATGCACGCCTGGACGAACAGGTCCCGGTGGTGTTTTTCAGTGGCTTGCCGGTTGAGGACAAGCTGCTGCTCAAGCGCCTGGGCCTCAAGCGGGATGCCCCACCCGCCACTCAAGTGTTGACCATCACCCATCAGGACAAGGCGTTGCTGGGCGCCTTCGAGGCACCGGTGGTGCCTCGCTCGCGTGACCTTGCAGCGGTCTCTGTATTGCCCAACGGCCCCACCCCGGCGTTGTCCTTGAGCGGTGCCAATGGCGCCGTTTTCAACCCGGTGGTGGTCGGCAAATGGGGCGGCCTTGCGCTCGCGCCTTACCTGCTTGAAATCAACAACGAGCGCAGCCGCTGGATTCTCGATCCGTTCGCGTTCCTGCAGGCCAGCCTGCATCTGCCGGCGCAACCGCGGCCGGACACCACCACCGAAAATGGCCGGCGCATTGCGACCGTGCACATCGATGGCGACGGTTTCCCCTCCCGTGCCGAAGTGCGGGGTACGCCCTACGCCGGTCGTCACACCTTGGACGATTACATCAAGCCCAATCCGTTCCTGACGTCGGTGTCGATCATCGAAGGCGAGATTTCGCCGCGCGGCGCCTTCCCGTTCCTGGCGCGTGAGCTTGAGCCGATTGCCCGTGAGATCTTCGCCAACCCTAAAGTCGAAGTGGCCACGCACACCTACAGCCACCCGTTTTTCATGCAGCCGGACAAAGCCAAGAAGCGCGAGAACTTCAACCCGGAATACGGCTTGAACATGAAAATCGCTGGCTACAACAAAATCGATTTTCGCCGCGAGATCTTTGGCTCGCGTGACTACATCAACCAGAACCTGACCACTCCGCAGAAGCCGGTGAAGATGGTCTTCTGGCCAGGCGATGCATTGCCGTCCTCGGACACCCTCAAGCTGGCGTATGACGCCGGTCTGAAGAACGTCAACGGCGCCGAAACCATCATGACCAAGGCCGACCCGTCGCTGACCGGCCTCAACCCCTTGCTGCGCCCAACGCCTGGCGGGTTGCAGTACTACGCGCCGATCATCAACGAGAACCTGTACACCAACCTGTGGAAAGGCCCGTACTACGGGTTCCGTGAGTTGATCGAGACCTTCGAGCTGACCGACAGCCCGCGCCGCTTGCGTGGCCTGCACCTTTACTACCACTTCTATTCCAGCACCAAGCAGGCCTCGATCAAGGCCATGCACGAGATCTACGGCTACATGCGTGAGCAGCAACCGATGTCGTTGTGGATGAGCGACTACGTCGACCGTCTGCATGGTCTGTACCAGTCGAGCCTGGCGCGTACGGCTGACGGCGCCTGGCAGATTCGCGGGATGGACGCACTGCGCACCGTGCGCCTCGACGCCAATATGGGCTGGCCGGATTTGCTCAAATCCCAAGGTATCGCTGGCGTTCGCGACTTGCCGCAAGGGCGCTACGTGGCCTTGAGCAGTGACCGGGCGTTGTTGGCATTGCGTGCCGACAGAGACCCTCGCCCTGCACTGGAGGAAGCCAACGTGCCGTTACTCGATTGGCGTTACCTGGACGATCGTCGCGTGAGCTTTTCCTTCGCCGGTCAGTTCGACCTGACCTTCTCCGTGCGCTCGGCAACCGCCTGCCGCGTGGAAGTCGATGGGCAGCGATTCGCGGGCAAGGCTTCGGCCGGTCTTTGGACTTTTCAACTTCCTATGAAGCAGGTGAGTAATGGTCAACTCCTCTGCAACTAAAAGCAGCCGCCTGCTCAATCCATGGGCATTGGCGGTGGTCGCGGTGGCCGTGGGCGGCTTGCTGTGGGCAACCTTCCAGCGTGAAGAAGTGTTCCAGCCCGACGGGCGTGAACCCGACGCCGTGTCGGCCAACTATGCCGAGCTGTTGCTGACGGCGCACCCGGACGACGACCGCTTGCGTTTGCAACTGGTCGATTTGCTGATTCGCCTCGGTGACTACACCAAAGCACGTCAACACGTGGATGCCTGGCCCAAGCCGCAGCCGGAAATCCAGGCCTACTATCGCCTGGAACTGGATGCGCTGATCGCGGCCAGTGGCAACGACCTGATCGCGCAACAGGCATTGGTCGAGCGTCTGCAAAGCTTCGACCATCGCAAGCTGCCGGTGGCCCAACTGCAAAACCTGGCGAAGCTGGCGCTGAACCTGCAGGCGCCGGCGTTTGCCGCCACGGTGTTCGAAGAGATCGCAGGGCGTGATCCGGTGCAACATACCGATGCGCTCAAGTCAGCCGCGCAGTGGTACCTGGCGGGTGAGCAACCTGCGCGCGCCGCAGACATCTATCTGCAACTCAAGCGCGACGCCCAACAGCCGAGTGAGCAACGTGAGTATGCGCAACTCGCGTTCAACAGCCTGCTCTCGGCCGGACGTGACGAGCAGGCCGCGCAAGTGCTGGCTGACGAGTTGCCCCAGCTAAAGAACCCGCAAACCGACGTAGCGTGGCTGGAGCAAGGCGTGGATATCGCCGTTGCAACCAAGCAGTTCGACTTGGCCCAGCGGGTGCTCCAGCAGTGGCATGACCTGGAGCCTGACAACCGCAAAATCCTGGTTAAGGAATTCCAGGTGCGCCTGTCTATCAATGACCTGGCGGGTGCGTGGGAAACCGGTCAAGAGCTGGTTATCGATTACCCGGATGACACCGCGTTGCTGGAGCAAATGGCCAAGCTCGGTGAATGGCGCGGCGACAACGAGGCCGCGCTGGACTACTGGATTCGCTTGCTCAAACTCAAGGAAGACCCGAAAGTCCGCGAGCACGCCTGGCGCCTCGCCAGCCTGCAATTCGACTTTGCCCGCTCGATTCCGCTGCTTGCTGAAATCATGCAGCAGCGCCCGCTCACGGATATCGAACTGGATGCGTTGATCTACGGTCATGAGTCACGCGGCACTCCCGCTGAAGCCGAATCCTGGTTGCGCGCTTACCTGCGCAAGTACCCGGCCCATCGCCTGGCCTGGACGCGCTTGTTGCAGAACCTGGAAAACACCGGGCAGTTCGCGGCCAAAGGCAAGCTCTACAAGGACTATGCCAAACGCTACAAGCTGACCACCGCCGAATTGGTCGATTGGGCCAGTACGGAAATGAAGCTGTTTGATGAGCAAGCGGCCTGGGAAGTGGTGAAGTCGGACGACGCCTCCATCGATGATCCTGAGTACTGGCGCACCCGTGCGGCGCTCGCTTGGGACCTGGAGCGCGACGAAGACTTGCGTGTCTCCCTGGAAAAGCTGTTGTCCCTCAATGGCAAGCTGACCAGTGGCGACGAGAGCCAATTGATCACCCTGTATCGCACCAGTGATCCACAGCGTGCCTTGAAGTTGATGGTCGACAGTTGGCACCGCGCCCAAGACCCGCAGCGGTTGGTCGAGGCGCTGCAACTGGCCCAGGAGCTACAGGAATGGGACCAGGTCATCGCGCTACTGGAAGACGCCAAGAAATACCCGGCGGCTTACGAGCAGGCCCAGGTCCTGGCGGTACGCGGTGCCTTGGCCGTGGAGCAGGGCGATACCACCGAGGCCGAGCGTCTCTATCTGCTGGGCTTGTCGCGCTACCCGGATGACAACCTGTTCCGCGAGCGCTTGACCTGGCTGTACGTCGACCAGGCCGACACGGCAAAGCTCAAGCCTCTGCTGACCAAATGGCGCGCTTATGCACGGGAAGACCGTCTGCTCTGGTTGCCATTCGCCAGTGCCAGCCAACTATTGGGGCGCGATGCCGAGGCCTTGGCCTGGTATCGCCTGTACCTCAAGCTCAGCCCGAACGACTGGCTGGTGCAGGCGGCGTATGCCGACGCACTGGAAACGTCCGGCTACCAGGACGCCGCCCAGCGCCTGCGCTTGAAGTTGCTGCGCAGCCCCGAAGCCGAGAACCTGCAACCCTCGTCCCAGCGCTACGCGATCTGGCTGCGCTTGATGTCGAGCAGCTACTCGCCGCAAAAGGCCCAGCAAGAATTGCTGAAGTGGAAAGACGGTTCGCCGTCAATGAAACAGCTGTGGTTCGAGCGCCTGCTGGCCCGCCTGGATGCGACCAACCAGCAAGCGCAGAAAGACGACTGGCTGGCCTGGGCGCGTACCCAAGGCCTCAAGGTCGACCGTTACGAGCAGATCCAGGAAGCCTTGCGCAGCCGTAATAAAGCCCAGGTTGAAACCCTGTTGGCCAGCAGCGACCTGAACCCGGCGCAGCGCGCACAGGCGCTCAGCCGTTTGGGCCGTACCAACGAGGCACTGGAAACCAGCCTGTCTGCACTGGGCGACGACCAGCCGGATTCGGTGAACGAGCAACTGCGTCGCCAGGCGGTGGAGATCCACGAAGCCACCCCGCAAGGCGCATTGCTGTCGTATCAGAAACAGGATTTCGGTGGCTTGTCGTTTGACTCGCCGCGCCTGGAAATCGCCCACAACCTGGGTGACAACTGGTACGCCGATGTCGAGATGGAACACGGCAATTACAAAGGCGACGACGTCATCTCTTCGCGCATCGGCGACGAGAGCAACGCGGCCCTGACCTTGGTGCGCTCGGTAGAAAACGGCAGCTGGAAGCTGTTCGCCGACACCAGCCAGCGCAAGGACGACGACCGCAACGGCCTGGGCCTGTCGCGCATGTGGCAGTTGGATTCCCGTCACCAGATCGAAACCGGCCTGGACTGGCATCGCAAGAGCGACGACAGCGGTCTGATGCGCGCTTTCGGCCAGCAGGACCGCGCCTGGGTCGGCGGGCGTCACGGCCTGACCGCGCGGGACCAGTTGAGCTGGGAAGTGGCACAGCGCTCGTTCTCGACCCGTGCCGGCGACTCGTTGGGCAATGGTCATGCGCTGAAGCTGGAACTCAACCACACGCTGGAATTCGCCGGGCCCAATTGGACGGTGCGCAGCGGTGTGGATTACCAGAAAAACAACGTCAAGGATCGCAACCTGGATTACCTCTCCAGCGATTATAAAGGGCCGATTCGAGTGCCTGATGTCGCGCCGCCTGAGCCGGGTGATCCGATCGAGTTGCAGACCATTCCGTCGGGCGACCTGCTGCAAAGCCGCTACGGCCAACTCTACGTCGGCACGTCCTGGCGTCGTGGCATCCCTGGCGCCCTGGTGCGCAGCAAGCCGCAATACACCTGGCTGGTGGACATGACGGCGGGCTGGCAGTGGACCGACCAAACCTTCAACTACGGCATCAACACCGGCGTCGGCTTCGAAGTCCTGGGTGACGACGAACTGGCCCTCACCTTCGGCTACCAATCTGCGCCACAGGGCGGGGATGGCAAGTCCGGCGGCACAGTGGGTATGAGCTACGGCGTGCGTTTCGGGCGCTGATTACAGAATCTACGGGAGAAAAACCTATGCAAGCAATTCGTAACCTGAGCCTGGCTCTGACAGTCCTGTTCGTCGCCGGCTGCTCCAGCTTCACCAGTGAAAACAGCCCGAACCTGCCGCGTAATGCGCAGTGGGGCATCGTGCCGATGATCAACTATTCGCAGACCCCGCAGGCGGGTGAGCGCAGCGAGCAGATCCTGCTCAGCGTACTCAGCAGCCACGGCCTGCAACCTCGCGTCTACCCAACCAGCACCCAGGGCGAACAGGCGCTGATGGACGACAATGAGCGCCTCACCGGTGCCCTGGAATGGGCCCGTGAGCAGAAGCTCGATTACGTCGTTGCCGGCAGCGTCGAAGAGTGGCAGTACAAGAACGGCCTGGACGGCGAGCCAGCGGTGGGCATCAGCCTGCGCGTGCTGGAAGCCAACAGCGGTCGTGTGCTCTGGAGCAAAAGCGGCGCGCGCGCCGGCTGGTCCCGTGAAAGCCTGGCGGGCAATGCTCAGACGGTAATCGACAAATTGGTTGGCGCCCTTCGATTCGAGTGAACGCAATGAATTCTCCACACATGGATTACAGCCTGGCGCCTCGCGCCAGCGGGCCGGTGTCTTGGCTGGAAACGCTATTGGTGACGGGCTTGGCCATTGGTCTTGGCTTCTGGCTGACTCCCGAAGACCCGTTGCAGATGCACGGTGGTTTCCCCTGGCCAATCCTGGCGCCGCTGCTGTTGGGTGTGCGTTATGGTTTTGTGCGCGGCCTGTTCAGCGCCGTGTTGCTGGTGGCGGCGCTGTTTGCCCTGCGCTACACCGGGCATGAAGGTTACACCCAGCTTGAACCGTCGTTCATCGTCGGTGTGCTGGTGTGCGGAATGCTGGTGGGCGAGGTGCGCGACCTGTGGGTGCGCCGCCTGGAGCGCCTGCAGATGGCTAACGAATACCGTCAGTACCGTCTCGATGAGTTCACCCGCGCCCACCAGATCCTGCGGGTGTCCCATGACCTGCTGGAGCAACGCGTGGCCGGCAGTGACCAGAGCCTGCGCAGCTCGTTGCTGGGCCTGCGTGAAAAACTGCGTGGCATGCCGGTCGAAGGCGACGCACTGAGCGAGTTGGCCGAGCCGATCGTGGCGATGCTCGGCCAATACGGTGCACTACGTGTGGCGGGCCTGTACCGCGTCGACGACAGCGAGAAAAACGTACTGCCCCAAGCCTTGGCGATGATCGGCGTGATGGGGCCGCTGGAAACCGATGACGGTTTGATCAAACTGTGCCTGGAGCGCGGCGAGCTGGTGAGCGTGCGTCAGGAACTGATCGACGCTGGCAACGCCGCGCAGTTTTCCTCGCTGCAGGCGTGCATCCCGTTGATCGATGCCGAAGGCCGTCTGCTGGCGGTCCTGGCGGTTCGGCACATGCCGTTCTTTGCGTTCCAGGATCGCACCCTGAGCCTCTTGTCACTGCTGGCTGGCCACATTGCCGACCTGTTGCGCCGCGATTCGCAAGTGCTGCGCCTGCCCGATGCGGACGCCCAGCAATTTTCGTTGCAACTCAAGCGGTCGCTGGTGGATGTGGAACAACACACGTTGCCTGCCGGGTTGTTCGCGTTCGAGATGACACGCGTCAACGACGAACTGACACGCTTGATGGCGCGCAGCCAACGTGGCCTGGACCTGCATCTGCCGGTGCGCAATAACCGCGATCACGCGTTGCTGCTGGTGCTGTTGCCGTTGACCAGCCCGGAAGGCACCCAAGGCTACCTCGCACGTATCGGCCTGTTGCTGCACGAACACTTTGGCATAGACACGGATCTGGACAGCCTGGGTGTGCGGGTGATGCCTTTCAATCTGGAGCCTGGCTGTGATCGCAACGGGCTGCGTAACTTCCTTTACAACGAGTGTGGCCTGAATGATCAGCAAGTGGCTGTTTAGCGGCGCCGTGTTGTTGGAGGCGGGCAGTTGGGCCAGTTTGTGGCTCGATGCACCGCAGGTCCACCAATTGCTGGTATTCACCTTCAGCCACGGGTTGGCCTGCCTGATGCTCTGCGGCGCCGTCTGGTTGCTGTTGCCCGCTCGCTATCGCGCGCCGTTGCCGTGGAGCCCGTTGTTCATTTTCAGCCTGGCGTTCTTTGTGCCGGTGATCGGCACCCTGGGTGTTGTGGCGTCGATTTTCCCGGCGCTGTACCTGCCGCGCAAACGCGACCAGCAGGCGTGGCAATCAGTGGGCATTCCGGGCCTGCCGTTCCGTGCGCAAGCTCAGACGCGCACGCCGATCTTCGCCGATGGGGGGTTGCAGGACGTATTGCGTCACGCGCCCAACCCCGATCAGCGACTGGCCGCCCTGTTGGCGACACGCCGCATGCCCGGCAAGGACGCAGTGCCCATCCTCAAGCTGGCCTTGGGTGACCCCAGTGATGACGTTCGTCTGCTGGCGTACTCGATGCTCGACAAGCAGGAAAGCGACATCAACCTGCACATCCAGATGGCGTTGGAACAGTTGGCTGGCGTCAGCTCCCGTACTGCCGGCCCGGTGCACAGCATGCTGGCGCGCTGGTATTGGGAGTTGGCCTACCTCGGCCTGGCCCAAGGCAGTGTGCTTGAGCACGTGCTGAGCCAAGCCAGTGAACATGCCGAGCAAGGTCTGGCGGCAGGCGAGGGTGGTGAGCTGTTGTTGCTGGCCGGCCGTATTGCTCTGGAACGCGGTGAAAATGAGCGCGCTGAAGCCCTTTTGCACGAGGCTGAGCGAAACGGCCTGGGTGCGGCTCAGTTACTGCCTTTTCATGCCGAACTGGCGTTCGAGGCGGGGCGCTATCACGAGATCCCCGGGCTGCTCGCCCGCCTGCCGGAAAAAACCCGTCAGCGGCCACCTTTTGCTGAGTTGGTGAGGAGCTGGAATGAATCATAAGGAAGCCACCCCGACGGCCGACATCTGCCTGCTGCTGGAAGGCACCTGGCCTTACGTGCGCGGCGGTGTATCGAGCTGGATTCACCAGATGATCCTCGGCCTGCCGGAACTGACGTTTTCGGTGATGTTCATCGGTGGTCAGCGTTCGGCGTATACCTCGCGGCGTTATGAAGTGCCGGCGAACGTGTTGCACATCGAAGAGATGTTCCTCGAAGACGCCACGCACCCCGCCGACACCCGTGGTACGCCACGCGATGCCGACCCGCAGCAGCTAGCCGACCTGTATCGCTTTTTGCATCACCCGGACCCGCCCGAGCGGGCGCTGGGGGAGCGCATGCTCAATTGCATCGCCGAGGGCCACATGACCCTGGATGATGTACTGCGCAGCCGTGCCAGTTGGGACACCCTCAGCGAGGGCTATCGCCAGCATTGCGCCGACCCTTCTTTCGTCAACTATTTCTGGACCCTGCGCTCGTTGCAGTCGCCCTTGCTGATGCTCGCCGAAGCCTCGCGCAAGATGCCGCCGGCGCGGGTGCTGCATTCGATCTCCACCGGTTACGCCGGGCTGCTGGGTTGCATCCTCAAGCATCGCTGGAACTGCACTTACCTGCTGAGCGAACACGGCATCTATACCAAGGAGCGCAAGATCGACCTGGCCCAGGCCACGTGGATTGCCGAAACCTCCGGGCAGGCGCTCAACCGCAGCCTCGACGGGGGCTCGGGGTACATCCGCACGCTGTGGGTGCGCTACTTCGAACGGATCGGCCAATTGGCGTACAACAGCGCCGACAAGATCATTGCCTTGTATGACGGCAACCGTCAGCGCCAAATCAAGGACGGTGCCGACCCGAGCCGTACGGAGTTGATCGCCAATGGCATTGACCTGTCGCAGTGGTCCCGCGCCATGGAAACCCGTGAGCCGGGCATCGCGCCTGTCGTGGGTTTGATCGGGCGCGTGGTGCCAATCAAGGATGTGAAAACCTTCCTGCGCGCCATGCGTGGTGTGATCAGCGCCATGCCGAACGCCGAAGGCTGGATTGTCGGCCCCGAAGAGGAAGACCCGGAATACGTCAGTGAGTGCCGCAGCTTGATGGCGAGCCTTGGGCTTGAAGGCAAAGTGCACTTCCTCGGCTTCCAGCGCATCCAGGACATCTTGCCCAAGTTGGGCCTGATGGTGCTGACCTCGATCAGCGAGGCGCAACCCTTGGTGATCCTCGAAGCCTGGGCTGCCGGTACGCCGGTGATCAGCAGCGACGTCGGCTCATGCCGCGAACTGATCGAAGGCGGCAGCGCCGAAGACCGCGACCTGGGCGTGGCGGGCAAGGTGGTGGCGATTGCCGACCCACAGGCCACGTCCGCCGCCATCCTCGAACTGCTGCGTAGCCCCGAGCGCTGGAAGGCTGCACAGGCCGCCGGCTTGCTGCGGGTCAACCGTTACTACACCGAAGCCTTGATGCTGCAGCGCTACCGCGACCTGTACCAGGCAGCCATGGAGAACAGTTAAATGGCCGGCATTGGCTTCGAACTGCGCAAGATCCTCTCGCGCGACTCATACACCGCCACCTTGCACGCTTATGTGTATGCGGGCCTGATCAGCTCCGGCCCGTGGGTGCTGTCGATCATCAGCGTGATGCTGGTGGGGATCATCAGCTTGGGGCTACTGTTGCCCAACGCGCTGGTGGGACAGTTCCTGGTCACGGTGACCTACCTGATGGCCAGCTCGTTGATCCTCACGGGTGGCCTGCAGTTGTTCTTCACCCGCTTCGTGTCCGACCAGTTGTTCGAGCACAACTACGAGCAGATCCTGCCCAACCTGCTGGGCATCCTGTTGATGGTCACGGTCGGCGCCGGGGTGCTGGGGATCATCGTGCTGGCGGTACTGTTCGATCAGCCGCTGATCTACCGCGTGCTGGTGCTGTCGAATTTCGTGGTGCTGTGCAACCTGTGGCTGGTGATCATCTTTCTCTCGGGGATGAAAAAGTACAACCGCATCCTGCTGGTGATGGTGGTGGGTTACTCGCTGATGGTGGCGAGCGCCTACCTGCTGAGCTTCCTGAAAATGCCTGGCCTGTTGCTGGCGTTGTTGATCGGGCACGGCAGCCTGCTGTTCCTGTACCTGTACGACATCCTGCGCGAATACCGCGCCGAGAAGATGATTGCCTTCGATTTCCTCAATCGTCGCAACGTCTTCCTCAGCCTGTTGGTGACGGGGTTCTTCTACAACTTCGGCATCTGGGTCGACAAAATCCTGTTCTGGTTCAACCCCGGCACCTCCAACGCGGTCATCGGCCCGCTGCGCGCCTCGATTCTCTACGACATGCCGATCTTCATCGCTTACCTGGCGATCATCCCCGGCATGGCCGTATTCCTGGTGCGCATCGAAACCGACTTCGCCGAATGGTACGACCGCCTGTTCCGCGCCATTCGCGACGGCGAGACCTTGCAGCACATCGGCTCGCTGAAAACCGAAATGACCCTCTCCATCCGCCAGGGCCTGCTGGAAATCTGCAAAGTCCAAGGCCTGACCGTGGTGCTGCTGTTCCTCTTCGCCCCACGCCTGCTGGAGTGGATCGGTATCTCCAGCTACTACTTGCCGCTGTTCTACATCGACCTGATCGGCGTGAGCATCCAAGTGGTGTTCATGGCGTTGCTCAACGTGTTCTTCTACCTCGACAAACGCCGCGTGGTGCTGGAGTTGTGCGTGCTGTTCGCCGTGCTCAACGCCGCCCTGACCCTGCTCAGCATGCACCTGGGGCCTAGCTTCTTTGGGTATGGGTTTACGCTGTCGTTGCTGGTGTGCGTGTTGCTGGGGCTGGCGCGGCTGTCGTCGGCGCTGGAAGATTTGGAGTATGAGACGTTTATGTTGGCGCGGTGATTGGCGGGTCGTGGATGTGAAAAAGGCACTTGCCCGGTTTGGGTAAGTGCCTTTTTTGTTGCTGAGCGTTTTGGCGATGAATCTTGACCTACTGACTTGTGAATTGATCGGCATCCGTTTGGAGCCTGTAGTAACCTTAAAGGCTGTCGATGCCTGTGAAAGGCGGTTTGTATAAAAATTGCATGCGAGTTATCAGTGTGCAGTATAAAAAGGAGTGGTTTTTTGGAAAGGATTTATTATTTTAAGAATTTGGTTATTGGTTTGGTTTTGTTTGCTATATGTGTTTACGCTTCCAAGTCGAGCGGGTATCAAGCTCTATATTTTATAGTGGCTTGTATAAGTACATTTTTATTTCCGCTTTCGAAACGCCTGATAGAAAACATCGCTTTCCGGTATGCAGGGAAAGACGTTTGGAGTTCCGCTCCACTCATGACGGGTGCTAGGAGTGGAGGCTACGCACTTTTATGGTTGTTGTGTTTCGGTTTTGCTATTCCGCTTGGAGGCGGGTATCTGATATGGCTGTGTGTAAAAAAATAACGCTGCCATAATGGCAGCATTATTTTTACAGGCTGGAAACGAATTTGTTTAGTTTTTCAGCGAAGTTATCATCGATAGCCGCTCCAGTAGCTGCAACAATAAAAGCAAATGCCAATATGCCCATTGGCGTTGTTGCGATAAAACCAAACGCAATTCCAACAAACGCTGTTGCAGCAAGGCCAAGCGCAATGGATTCGAGCTTCAAGAAAAATGGCTTCCAGTCACCTGACTCCATCGAGTTGGTAAATTCAATTATACTGTCTTTAGCGTCAATGACGGGGCCGACGTATCCCAAACCTTTGCTGAACTTGGTTGCCGCTTTGCCTATTGCTTCATAGTCTATTGAATCAATGTATTTAGCTGCTGCTGCTCTATCTTTAACGCTAAACTTTTTATCCAGCTCGTTTTTGTATTTGTCGAATGCTTTGAACGCCTCGTCTGCGCTACGTATTTTCTTTCCTTGAGCGCTATCGGCCAAATCACTCGCTAGCTTTGACGCGCTATCACCGAACCTAACCCCGGCTTCTGCGTAAAAATCTGATGTGAATTTAATGGCGGCTTCAATATCAACGACCTCGGTTCTTACCTTATCTTTATATCTCGCTGCAACATCAGTGACATCGTTGAGCCGCTTAACCCCATAAGCGGCATGAAGGGATTTCTGCCACTCGTCAAAACTGGTTTCTGGAGCGGCTATCCGATATGCCAAGCGCGCAGCCGCTTCTGTAATAAATTTAGTGACAGGCTGGTCGAAAAAGTCGCGTCTGTAAAAACTGTTTGCTACCGATTGAAGTGAAATAACATCCAGAGAGGTCTGCGAGATAACGTTCTCCATTGACCTGATCTCACTCCACAGGTTGGCAACTCGATCATCCGTTTTAATACCGTTGATGCGCTTGTCTGATTTTTCACTGACTTCCTTTTTAGCATTCGCCGCGACTTTTCGTCCTATCGCGCTATTCCCAAAATCGTCGCTGTAGCCGCCGCCCACTGGCCCACTTCCATACGTTTGTTCCTTATAAGCGGTGATTCTGACGGGGCCGATTTCCATTGCTTCGCTCATGACCGTTCCCCTTTACGAGTTCGTTTTGTCATGACTTGGCCACTCACGCAGCAACGGATGGAAATGGATAGTTCATTCAGTTGAGTGCCGAGAGGCCCAGGGCACTTGCTGCCCTAACGTAGGTAGAGCATGCGGCCCTCCCGGTTGTATCGCCGGGTGCAGGATATCCAGAACCGCTTTGCCCATTTCCCACAGATATTGCGCGGCAAAGGCGAACTTCGCCTTATTTGCGACGCATTTCATGATGAACGGCGGTGACATCGTGACTCTTCAGCTTGTGCTTGGGCATGCTTCCTGGACCATGACTCAGAAGTAAGAGCATTTCAGCCCCGGTCACATGGAGGACGTTGTTTTGTTGAATCCGCTAGTGGGAGCTTTTGAGAGGAAGAGGGGGGGAAGACGTCCAGAAATGAAATTGGACCGATTTTGGACGGAATGGGGTTAAGGAAAAGTCATTTTCCAAACCCCAGAAACCACAAAGCCCCGCATTGCGGGGCTTCGAGATATGGTGCCGGCACCAGGAGTCGAACCCGGGACCTACTGATTACAAGTCAGTTGCTCTACCAACTGAGCTATACCGGCGTGTTAGGGCGACGATTATAGCGATTGGCGAGGTTCTGTAAACCCCTGAATTCTGACTATTTTTGCAAATCTGCAGGTTTTTTCATCTGGCGCGGTTTCCGGGCTGTGGCGAGGCTTCTTTCGTCAGCTGCCGTCTGCGCAGTTGTCGGCGAATTTGCTGTAGTTCAGCACGCGTTTTTGGCCGTGGGAGTCGAGGTAGGTCATGTGGGCATTGACCACGCCGCAGGAGCCGGAGTTGTCCTGCGCGGTGGCGACGATGCGTTGGATGTCCGGTTTCGGCTTGGTGTCTGCGTGGGCGTTGAGGGTGAAGGCAAACAGGCTGGCGGCGATGAAGATGTTCCAGTTGTTGGGGTTCATGGTTGCGTCCTCGGTGCAGATCAACAGTGGGTGTGGGTCCTATTGAATGCTCGGGAGGTATATGGGGTGTGTCGTGAAGCGCGGGTTTTGTCTCGTTTTGTATGAGGCGTCTGCATAGTTACATGGGAATACGCATCAGGCTGAATTCTTGATAACTTGATCAAAAATTGCGCTAAATAATCATAACTAAATGATTTTTATCATAAAAATAATAAGCCATATAAATGGCGCCAAGCCGCTCATCTGAAACAAGTTAGTTAAAATCATCAAAATACTGACACTATCAAGGTGATATCACACAATGCGCGCCTTATTTATTCAACCACTCAGAGGGGGGAGCAGGACAGTGAGTCGCGCAGATGATATTTCCAAACTATACGACGCACTGAATGGCGCTCTCCGTGTTGATCGGCCTCAGGTCGATGAGCCGATTTCGCCTGGTCTGCAATGTTTGCTCGACCAGTTGAATCAGGGCGCAACCCAGCATCTTCAGCCGCCCGAATTGGTGGAAGGCCCGCTTGGTGAGGTGTACTCGGACCCATCGGCGCCCAAGGTTGTGGTGGTGGTCTCTGCCAAGGGTGGGGTTGGCCGCACGACGCTCGCGGCGGCAATCACCAGTGGTTTGCAGCGCCAGGGCCATCCTGCGCTCGCGCTGGACCTGGACCCGCAAGACGCCCTGCGTCATCACCTGGCGCCCGGTGTGAATATGGCGGGTGTCGGCGCGACCAGCCTGCTGAACAAAACCTGGGAAGCGTTACCGGTTCGGGGTTTTGCCGGATGTCGCATGGTGGCGTTCGGTGAAACCGACCCTGTGCAACAGCAAAGCTTGAATCGTTGGCTGGGCCAGGATCTGGAGTTTCTGACCAAGCGCCTGGGTGGGATGAAATTGAGTGGCCGGGACACGGTGATCATTGATGTGCCGGCGGGAAACAGCGTGTACCTGAGCCAGGCCATGTCGGTTGCCGACGTGGTATTAGTGGTGGCGCAAGCGGATGTCGCGTCATTTCGCAGCCTGGCTCAAATGGACAGTGTGCTTGCTCCTTACCTGGCTCACGCGAAATCGCCGTACCGTTTCTATGTGATCAACCAGGTTGACCCTGCTCATCGGTTCAGCGAGGACATGGTCGACGTGTTCAAGCTACGCCTGGGGGATGCCGTGCTTGGAACGGTCCAGCGCGACCCCTCGTTTATCGAGGCTCAGGCTTACGGGCGCGATCCCCTTGATCCGGTCAGCAACAGCGCCGGATGCCAGGACTTGAGCAGCCTCTGCCGTAGCTTGCTTGAGCGAATCAATTAAGCGCGTCTAGGGTCAAAGCATTGCTGGCCATTAAATTGACGATTTGCCGTTTGTCTAAAAAATATACAACTATCTCATCAAAATAATGACACTTTTGCTGTCCTGAAGCAGACTGCTTGCACTAGGGCGACCACAAAAAGACCTGCGGTAAGCAGTCGTATCAGCTGACCTTTTCACGTCTTTGAGCTTCGCCGTGATGAGGGGTTTGTTATGGGCATTACTGATGGTCTTTTAGCCTTGCTCGGCAAAGATGTTTGCCAGGATGAGCGTGGCATGGCGTCGCGTTTGCACTTCTTCGGCAGCATTCCCAGCCGAGACGATGGCGCTGCCAACGAAAGCGCCCAGCCCACGCCCACCTTGGCCTTGAGCCCGAAAGTGGTAGCGCTGGTGTCGATCAATGGCGGTGTTGGCCGCAGCACACTGGTCACCGCCCTGAGCAGTGGTCTGCAGCGCCAGGGCGAGTCCGTCGTGGCGCTGGACCTGGACCCGCAGAACGCCTTGCAACATCACTTCGGGGTCAGCTCGGCATTGCCGGGCATCGGGCGCACCAGTCTGGAGCATGGGCAATGGAGCCAACTCCAACAGCTCAGCTTTGCCGGTTGCCAGGTGATCACCTTTGGCGAGATCGATATCCCGCAGCAGGAAAGCCTGGAGCGCTGGCTCAAGCACGAGCCGCGTTGGCTGGCTCAACGCCTCGCATCCCTGGGCTTGAGCGCTCGACATACGGTGATCATCGATACCCCTTCCGGTAACAACGTTTACTTTCATCAAGCGCTGAGTGTTGCCGACGTGGTGCTGGTCATCGTGCAGGCGGATGCCGCTTGCCTGGGCACCCTCGACCATCTGGATGTACTGCTTGCCCCGCACTTGGAGGGTGAGCGCCCGCCCAGTGTGCAGGTGGTGATCAACCAAGTGGATGAACGGAATGCCTTCAGCCTGGACATGGTCGAGGCGTTCAAGCAGCGGCTGGGCAAAGAAACGCTGCACGTGCACCGCGATCTAGCGATTAATGAAGCGTTGGCCTTTGGTGTCGACCCGTTGGATAGCGTGGCGAAGAGGCTCGCGGGAGACGATATCAACGACCTCTGCCAG
This sequence comes from Pseudomonas reactans, assembly GCF_013387025.1. Taxonomy (NCBI): domain Bacteria; kingdom Pseudomonadati; phylum Pseudomonadota; class Gammaproteobacteria; order Pseudomonadales; family Pseudomonadaceae; genus Pseudomonas; species Pseudomonas reactans. The sequence continues at coordinate 174,355 of NZ_JACAQP010000006.1, forward strand.
TTGCTGAAGGCTCCAGGAAAACGCACCTGAAGCGCGGTTTATACGCTTAACCCCAGATGCTTATGCACAATCGGTTGGATGGCCATGTCACGAAAAAGCCATTTTGTGGAGCCGTTCTCATCACGCCGCAACTGCCTGTTTTGTGTGCGTTTTATTTTATGAACAAAAAATGACCAGCGCGGTTTATGACCTGCAGCGCAGGTGGCTACAGGCCCCGTAAAGAATTCATCAACAGAGTTATCCACAGGCTGCGCTGCGACAATTTTGCCCCTTAATCGCGCTCGGCAAGCACCATCAAGTTGCGCGGTGTCAGTGCGGACTCGCAGAAGGTGCCTATCTCGACCTTGTAGCCGTTCTGGGCAAGGAATAATGCCCGATCCAACACCAGCCATAGTTCCAGTGGGCGCCGAAACAAACCTCGCACCAACTCCAGGTTTCTGACTTCGGCCAGACGGCGCCAGCCGTACGCTTCCAGCGCCGTCCAATCCTGTTTGCCTGTGGATAACCCTTTGAGACTTGCCAGCTCCTTGCAGTAGTCGGCAAAGGGTTTGTCCAGCCAGCTGGTGGGCAGGGAGGGTGTAGGCAGGTATTCGTCGACGCCGCGCAGTTCGCGTTGCAGTTGATCGAAGCCCAGGCGTCGCGCCATGGACGTGTCCCGTTGCAGACGTACCCGCTTGCCTGCGGTAATGGTTTCGCTCAGCGGCAGGCCTAGGTCATCGATCGACAGTTGTAGGCATGATGCGCGACCTGCATTGGACAGTGGCTGGTAGGTGTCCGCGTTGATGCGGTTGTAGCAGCAGGGTGCCAGTGCCAGCTGTTTGCAGCCGACGGTGCTGGCCAGTTGCAGCAGGCGCACATGCAAGTCGCCACAGGCATGCAGGGCGACGGGCGTATGTTCGGGGCCGATTGCCACGTCGGCCATCACGTCTTGCAGGCGATGGGTGACCGGCAGCCCATGATGGTCGCTCAAGGCCTGACCTGCGGCGATCAGCGCCGGGTCGTATTCCAGGCAGGTCAGTGCTTGATCGTTTTGTACCAGGCGACGGCCCAGATGACCCTTGCCAGCGCACCAGTCCAGCCAGTGCGTGGGCGTTTGCTTGAAATGCAGTGCGGCGCCGAAGGCTTCGATCTGTTCCCACTTACGGCCTGGAACATCGACGTTCAGCCGATGGCGAGCGGGTGCGAGGGGCTGTGTCGATAACTTATCCACAGCACTGAGCTGGCGAGCATGTGCGGCGAGTTGTGGAAAAGGTGCCGGCGCCGGCAGGTCATGGGGTAGGTTATGACTGGCTTCAGCGTCGTCCAACGAGCGTTGGCGCAGCCACTGGGCGAGATCGGGATGCTCTGTTTCCCAAGGGAGCTGACGATGGGTAAAGGGCCGTGGTTTCCACAGCCCTTGGTGCTCGATCAGGAACGCATCCAGTGCCTGGAAGCGTGCCTCAACGTCCTTGGCATGCATCGACGCGCAGCCAACGTTCCAGCAGTTTGAAGCCGCGTACCAGGATGTAAGCCATTAACAGGTAGAACAGACCGGCGGCGAAGAAAATCTCAACCGGCAGGTAGGTTCGGGCGATGATGGTCCGCGCCATGCCGGTCAATTCCAGCAGGGTTACGGTACTGGCCAGGGCGCTGGCCTTGAGCATCAGAATCACTTCATTGCTGTACGCCGGCAGGCCGATGCGCGAGGCGCGCGGCAGGATGATGTAGAACAGCGTCTTGAGTTTGGACATGCCCAGGGCTCGCGCCGCTTCAATCTCGCCTGGCGGAATGGCCTGGATTGCACCGCGCAGGATCTCGGCAATATAGGCCGCAGTGTGCAGGGTCATGGTGGCGGTGGCGCACCAGAACGGATCGCGCAGGTAGGGCCACATGAAGCTCTCGCGCACCGCGTCGAACTGCGCCAGGCCGTAGTAGACCAGGAACAACTGCACCAGCAACGGCGTGCCACGGAAGAAGAAAATGTAGGCGTAAGGCAGCGCGCTGACATACCAGCGTCGTGAGGAGCGCGCGATACCCAGCGGGATTGCCAGCAACAGGCCGGCGATGACTGCAATGGCCACAAGCTCAAGGGTCAGGATGGCGCCTTGGGCCAATTTGGGAAGCCACTTGATGATCACGGCCCAGTTCAGGCCCAAGTCGAAATGCGCCAGCCAACTGTAGTCGCCGCTCATTGGGTGCTCCTTGCAAAGCCGCGGGCGGCGCGTTTTTCCAGGAAGTGCATGCCGGTCATCGCCAGCACGGTCAGGCCCAGGTACATGAAGGCGGCGACCATGAAGAAGGTGAACGGTTGCTTGGTCACGGTCACGCCGATCTGCGCATGGCGCATGATTTCTTCCAGGCCGATCACCGACACCAGTGCGGTGTCTTTCATCAGGATCATGAACAGGTTGCCCAGGCCCGGCAGGGCGATGCGCCACATCTGCGGCATGATCAACCGGGTGAAGATCCTGAATTTCGACAGGCCCAATGCCACACCGGCTTCGCGGTGGCCCTTGGGAATGGCGAGGATCGCGCCACGGAACACTTCCGTGGCGTAGGCGCCGAAGCACAGGCCCAGGGCAATGACCCCGGCGGCAAAGGCGCTGAGGGAAAGGTCGGGGTTACCAAAAAACTCCCCGAGGGCACGCATCAGGTTGACCGTGCCGAAGTAAATCAGCAGCACCCACAGCAATTCGGGAATGCCACGAACGATGGTCGAGTACGCACCGCCCACCCATTGCAGTGGCTTGTACGGCGAAGTCTTGGCCAAGGCCCCGGCAAGGCCGAGCACCAGCCCCAGGCACAGGGCCGTGAGCGCCAGTTTGACGGTCATCAGCGCGCCAGCGGCGAGCGCCGGGCCGAATCCGTAGAGATCGAAATTCATGGTGTTTTCATATCGCGGCAGGCAGTGCAAAAAGCCGACGCGCTCAAGTGAGCGCGCCGGGCATACCGTTCAGATCATTCGATGCTGAAAGGGAAGTACTTGTCGTTGATCTTCTTGTAGGTGCCGTCTGCCTTGATCTCTGCCAGGGCTTTGTTCAGGCGCTCGCGCAGTGGGTCGCCCTTGCGTACGGCGATACCGATCTTGTCGCTTTCTACGACCGGGTCGCCTTTGAACTCGTAGGCCGAACCGTCTTTGCTCTTGAGCCATTCGTACTGCACGTACTTGTCGGCGAGGATACCGTCCAGACGACCGGAGGTCAGGTCGAGGTAGGCGTTTTCCTGGGTGTCGTACAGCTTGGCGGTGGTGTCCGGCAGCTTGTCTTCCAGGTAGGTGCCGGCCAGCGTCGCGCGTTGTGCGCCGATGGTCTTGCCCTTCAGGTAAGTCGCGTCGGTCTTGAAGTCCGCAGTGGCTTTAGGCGCGATGAATTGCAGCTTGTTGGAGTAGTACGGGTCGGTGAAATCGACGGCCTGCTTGCGCTCATCGGTGATCGACAGCGACGACACCAGGAAGTCGAACTTCTTGGCGTTCAGGGCCGGGATGATGCCGTCCCAGTCGGATACGTACACTTCGCACTTCTCGACTTTCATCTTGGCGCACAGGGCGTCGCCGATGTCTTTGTCGAAGCCGACGACGTTGCCGCTGGCGTCTTTATTGTTGAACGGCGGGTAGGCCGCTTCGATCCCCATTTTCAAGGTTTCTGCCATGGCCGTGGCGCTGAACGCCATCGAGACGGCCGCGGCCAGAAGGAATTTTTTATAGTTCTGCATGCATGTTGCTCCGTTAGCGGTTGCTGGACATGAATTGTTTGCAGCGCGCCGAAAGCGGGTTTTCAAACACCTGCTGTGGCGATCCTTGCTCTTCGACCAGGCCCTGGTGCAGGAACACCACCTCACTGGACACCTGGCGGGCGAAGCCCATTTCATGGGTGACCAGCAGCATGGTGCGGCCTTCTTCGGCCAGCGCGCGGATCACATTAAGTACTTCCTGAACCATTTCCGGGTCAAGCGCCGAAGTGGGCTCATCGAACAGGATGACTTTAGGCTGCATCGCCAGGGTGCGCGCGATGGCCGCCCGTTGTTGCTGGCCGCCGGACAATTGCGCGGGGTAAGCGTGGCGCTTGTCGGCGATGCCGACCTTGGCCAGCAGGGCTTCGGCCGTTTCGATGGCCTCGGCTTTGCTTTGGCCAAGCACACGACGAGGGGCCTCGATGATGTTGTCGAGGATGCTCATGTGCGGCCACAGGTTAAAGTTTTGAAACACAAAACCGATTTCGCTGCGCAGGCGGTTGATCTGCTTGCCGTCGGCGGCCATCAGTTCGCCGTTTTTCGCGGCCTTGAGCTTGAGTTCTTCGCCGGCCACCAGGATCTGGCCCTGGTGCGGGTTTTCCAGCAGGTTGATGCAGCGCAGGAAGGTGGACTTGCCGGAACCGGAGGAACCCAAAATCGAGATCACATCGCCGTCGCGAGCGGTCAGCGAGATACCTTTGAGTACCTCCAGCTCACCATAGCGTTTATGCAAGTTGCGGATTTCAAGCGCGGGCGTGGCCTCGGCCATGTGGGGTCCTCATTGTGTTCGTTGCAATCCTGCTGTTGGGCCGCCTTCCTGGCGAGGCGCCAAGCTAGCATAGCGTCTTGATGGCAGCCAACAGCATGGCCGGCGGTAAACAGGTGGTGTGCGGCAGGGTGTCGCATCGGCACAGCAGTGTGTCGCGCCATCAACAACCGAACATCCGTTTGAACCCGAAAAACCGCAGGCTTCGCGTAAAAAAGGGCGCGATGGTGCCAGCTTTGGCCGGGTGTTGGAAGGGTTAACCGGGCAAACGGTGCATATCAGCCCTTTTGTGGGGCGTCACGTACTTTTTGTGTGTGTTTATGGTGCGTTTATTCGTCCTGAATGTGAGTCGCACGGTAACGCTATAGCGGAATGCCATTGTTCTCAATGACTTGCGAGTCTTGTTGAAACGTCCTACAGCCCGCGTCAATCGCGGCTCTGTAACATTTTGGCGCAAATCTTGCGTAAAAAATAAAGAACGCCCCGTTGGTTTCTTTTCACGAGAGAGATCCCGGGCCGGGCGGACCGTTTTCGCAATTCCTCGTAAAGGTGTGTCAATGAGTAGTACGCAAAGCTCCAATGACCTCGAACAGGGGCTCAAACCGCGTCACGTCACCATGCTGTCGATTGCCGGCGTCATCGGTGCCGGTTTGTTTGTCGGCTCCGGCCACGCGATTGCTGCTGCCGGCCCGGCTGTACTGCTGGCGTACGCCGCGGCGGGTACGCTGGTGGTATTGGTGATGCGCATGCTGGCCGAAATGGCCGTGGCGTCACCAGACACCGGTTCGTTCTCCACTTACGCCGACCGGGCGATCGGTCACTGGGCCGGTTTCACCATCGGCTGGTTGTACTGGTGGTTCTGGGTGTTGGTGATTCCACTGGAAGCCAACGCCGCCGCGACTATCCTGCATGCCTGGTTCCCGGACGTGGCCATCTGGGCATTTACCCTGGTCATCACCCTGTTGCTGACCGCGACCAACCTGTTCAGCGTGAAGAACTACGGCGAGTTCGAGTTCTGGTTCGCGTTGATCAAAGTCGTGGCGATTGTGGGCTTCGTGATCCTCGGTCTGGCCGCTATTTTCGGCTTCCTGCCGACCAGCCAGGTCAGTGGCGTTTCGCACCTGTTCGACACCCAAGGTTTCATGCCCAACGGCATGGGTGCGGTATTGGCTGCGATCCTGACCACCATGTTTTCCTTCATGGGCACCGAGATCGTCACCATCGCCGCCGCTGAATCGAAGAACCCAGGCCAGCAGATCACTAAGGCCACCAACTCGGTGATCTGGCGCATTGGCTTGTTCTACCTGTTGTCGATCTTCATCGTGGTGTCCCTGGTGCCATGGAACGATCCGACCCTGGCGGCCGTAGGTTCCTACCAGACCGTGCTGGAACGCATGGGTATCCCGAATGCCAAGCTGATCGTCGACCTGGTGGTACTGGTTGCCGTGACCAGCTGCTTGAACTCGGCGCTGTACACCGCCTCGCGCATGCTGTTCTCCCTGGGCCGTCGCGGTGATGCACCGGCGGTGGCCAAGCGCACCAACAAGAGCGGTACGCCTTACTGGGCGGTGTTGTTGTCTACCGGCGCGGCGTTCCTGGCGGTATTCGCCAACTACGTGGCTCCGGCTGCGGTGTTTGAGTTCCTGCTGGCCAGCTCCGGCGCCATCGCGTTGCTGGTGTACCTGGTGATCGCCGTATCGCAACTGCGCATGCGCCAGAAACGCACGGCGGCGGGCGAGAAGATTGTCTTCAAGATGTGGCTGTTCCCAGGCCTGACCTACGCGGTAATGGTATTCATCGTGGGCACGCTGACCATCATGCTGTTCCAGGAAGCGCACCGCATCGAGATCATTGCGACCGGCGTGTTGAGCTTGCTGGTGGTGGCGGCGGGGCTGATTGTGGCGAGCCGTCGCAAGGCGCAGAGGGTAGGCGCTGCGGTGCTGAATTGATGTGCTGAAAAAACAAACAAGGGAGCCATTTGGCTCCCTTGTTTGTTTATGGGGTCAGTCAGATGAACTTGCCAGTGCTTGTGACGCCGCGACGTAATCCGCCTGGAACTGCGGCGACTCGATCCACGCCAGGGCTGCGGCCTCATCATCGGTCTCCGTAGCCCACTGCCGATACTCGATCAGCGCCGCCAGGATAAAGTCGGTGGCTTCTTCTTCGCCTTCCTGTTCCAGCACCAGTGCCAGCAGCGGGTGGGCCAGGAACGCGGCGCACAAGGCCTGTTGACTGGTGTCGCCGGCGCTACGCATCTCTACGAACAGCTCGGTCAAATCCACTGACTCAAGGTCAATGCGGCTGTCATCGCCGGCAAACGCATCCGGCTTGGTCGCGACGGCGCGCTGGGTACGGTTTTGCTTGGCCTTGGTCTTTGCCCGTTGGGCGCGTTTTTGCTGCTTGTTTGGCGAGGCCATGGGCTCAACGTCCTGGAGTGCTGGGTGGGATATTGAAGCGCAGGTTGGGGGAAATCCCAAGGGTATCTTCAGCGAATCGACCGTTTTGAAGCCACGCCAGTGCAACAGGCCACAACCGATCCTGATACTCGCTGCGAAAAAATGCGAAATGCCCGACTTCTTTTTCGCCTACATCTTCCGGTGTAATTCGCAGGTGTGTCCGCTCGCTGTTGTCGAAATAACCCAGTAGCCGTTCGATGGCGGCCACGGTCCCGAATGGGTCGTCGGTGATGCTGATGGCCAGTATCTGCGCGTTTACACGACTGAATGGCAGTTCGCCCAAGGCCCGCCCGCTAGGCCGTGTTTCGTAGCTGGGCGTCGGTGTGCTCCAGTCCCGCACCACGCCCGCAGGTGTGTCTTCCAGCCAGCCCAGGCGCTTGCCGGGGAAGTATCCGCAGAGGGCTGTCAGCAACGGCATTGCCACATGCCACTTGGCAAACATTCGCCAGCGTCCGCTCGCCGCGTAATCGCGCCAGTAAGCAAACTGTGCGCCCACCGTCACCATTCGCCGAATGACCCCGCCCGACACCCCGAGCCCCGCCGCGCAGCCACCGAAGCTGTGGCCGACGACATCAATCGGCTGTCCTGGAAACTCCCGTTGCGCGCGCTGCAGCATCGCCTCGAAATCCAGTGCGCCCCAATCCGACCATGAGGCCTTGAAGCCGCGCAATGAGCCGCTGCGGGACTCGCCGATGCCACGGTAGTCGTAGGTGATGACGTCAAAACCGTTGGCGAACAGGTAGGCGGCAAAGCGGGCGTAGTGACGGCAGCGGACGGAGGTGGCGGCGTTGATTATCACCACCGGTCGCGTGGGATCGGTTCTGATGTGGCGCCAGGTGAACCCACCGAGGCGGTGGCCGTCGGCGGCGGTCTCCTTGAAAGCTTCGCCGTGGTCGCGCGTAGATGAGGCCGAGGGTAATTGCAAAGAGGCGTCGTTCAAATTCATTGGGTTCTCGGCCTTTATAGGTTTCTTATTTTTTTAGTGACAGTTCACCAGTTTGCCAGTAGTTGCACCGCGTCTGGCAAGGTCATTAACCTTCAATACCCGCTGATAAAGCCATACATCCGAGAGGAACGACAGCAAGCCATGGACCGATTAGGCTGGCAGGCATCCATTAAGGAGGTCTCTATGAGCATGCCACTATCTCCCATCGTTTCAGAGTTTGAAACTGAAGAGCAGGCTGCCAGCTATGACCGTTGGTTCCGTGCCAAGGTGCAGGCTTCAATTGATGATCCTCGACCTAGTATTCCGCATGATAAGGCGATGGCTGAGGTTGAGAGGATGTTAGAAGAGAGGCGCAAGGCTCGCCGTGCTGCTTGTTAAGTGGCGACCCGAGGCTATTGTCGTTCCGCTCCACTCGACCTTACGCCAATAGATACATAGGCTTACACCTTTGCGATCTACCAAGGCGTTTTCATGACCCGCGATACCCTCGAACGCAACCAGATCCCTTTGTACTTCGTAGTCGTGCTGCTGGCTGCCGGTTTCGGTCTGTTCGTCCCCTCATTCGCCCACCACCTCAGCGCACTGGTCACACCCACCATCGCGGTTCTGATGTACGCAATGTTCCTGCAAATCCCCTTTCTGGACCTGCGTCAAAGCCTGAATAACAAGCGCTTCCTGTCAGCGTTGCTGTTCGCCAACTTCATCCTCATTCCGTTACTGGTATGGGCATTGACCCAAGGCCTCGCAGGGCGCCCGGCACTGCTGGTGGGGGCGTTGCTGGTACTGCTGACGCCGTGCATCGACTACGTGGTGGTGTTTACCCATATCGGCAAGGGCGATTCGCGGCTGATGCTCGCGGCGACTCCGGTGCTGTTGTTGCTGCAGTTGGCGCTGTTGCCGATCTATTTGAGCGTGATGCTTGGAGCGCAGTCCGACGTGGTTGTGGAAGTGGGTCCGTTTATCGAGGCGTTCTTCCTGCTGATCGTGGTGCCGATGGTTCTGGCAGTGCTAACGACTTCCCTGGCACGGCGATCATCACTCGTCAGTGCTTGGAACGGCGGCTGGGCGTGGATGCCGGTGCCAGCGATGGCGTTGGTGCTGTTTGTGGTGATCGGCTCGCAAATCACCTCGGTGGTGCGGGATATCAACCTGTTGCTGCCGGTAATCCCGGTGTACGTCGGTTTCCTGTTGTTGGCGCCGTTGATGGGCGCGCTGGCATCGCGGCTGTTTGCGCTGCCTGCGGTAACGGCCAGGGCGGTGACGTTCAGCGCATCGACGCGCAATTCGCTGGTGGTACTGCCCTTGGCGCTGGCGCTGCCTGAGGACGTGCGCGGGTTGGCGGCGACGGCAGTGATACTGCAAACCTTGGTCGAGTTGGTGGCTGAGTTGATTTACGTTCGATGGATCCCGAAATGGGTGTGGCCCGTGGGTCGGTAAAAACGGGAATATTCAGGTCTGTTCAGGCGCTATTCAGCAGGGCAGCCGGCACCATAAGTCGGCGCCCCTTACCTGACAGGTCTACCGATGGATCACCGCAATCGCTTTCGCCTGGAGTCCCTGGGCATTTTCCTGTTTGCCTTGCTGTTGTTCACCCTGGGTATCTGGGATCAGCAACCCCAAGGGTTTGACGGACGCTGGGCGCTGTTCCTGCAAGAAATGTTTCGCCATGGTGCGAGTCTTTTTCCGACCACCTACGGCCAGCCCTACGCGGATTACCCCGGCACCGCGACGTTCTTCAGCTATGTGTTTGCCAGACTGTTTGGCGCGCCGAACCACCTGGCGAATGTGCTACCCACCGCCCTGGCGTCGGCTGGGGTGGTCGCTGTGATCTATCGCCTGTTGGTCCCGGCGAATCGCCAGTGGGCGCTGCTTACTGTGCTGTTGACCTTGCTCACGACTCAACTGCTCGAAAAATCCCGCTCGGTCTGCCTGGATCAGATGGTGGCGTTGTTGTGTGTGGGAAGTTTCTACCTGCTGCACAGCGGCGGGCGCTGGAGGCGTCTTGCGGTTTTCCCGCTGTTCATCCTGGGCTTTGCGATACGCGGACCGCTGGGGTTGATCGAAGTCTGTGGCGTGGTCTGCGTGTACTGGGCGTTGGGAAAGCCTGGGGAGCGGGTGAAGCAGGTGCTGATTCACGGCGCCGCTGGCTTGGTGTTGCTGGCTGCCTGTTGGTGGCTGTTGGTGAAGTTGGCGCGCATCAGCGGGGGGGATGCGTTTGCCGATGAGGTGTTCAAGATGCAGGTGGGCGGACGTCTCGATGAAACCGGCGAGCCGTTCTATTTCTACTTCCAGCTGAGCCTGTACCGCTACTTCCCGGTGGTGCCGTTGGCGCTCGCCACAATGATTGCCCTACGGCATCGCTGGTCCGAGCGATTTGAAGGAGAGATGCAATTGGTGGTGCGCCTCGGTGCCTGCGGCTTGATGATCTTGCTCGGGCTGTCGGTGCCGCACTTCAAGCGCGCCTATTACATCCTGCCAATGGTGCCGATGTTTGCGGCTGTCGCGGCCTATGGGCTGCTACAGGCGCAAGGCTGGCTTGCGGGCATGCGCCGATGCTACGAAGGGCTGGTCGTGGCGCTGCCGACGTTAGGCGTGGTTGCAGTCTTGGTCTGTCGGCATGGGTGGCAGAAGCATGGTTACTGGCCTGACGTTTCGCTGCCGCTGCTGACCGGCGTACTGGTAGTGCTGCAGGTGGCGGCGTTGATCGCCTGGCGGCGTGCGGGGCGATTGGTGTGGCTCAGCCTGATCGCGTTGGTGGCGCAGTGGTTAGTGTTGGTGATGGTGGTGGAGCCATCCAAGGATATGCAGTTCGACACCCGCAAGTTTGTCGGCCAAGTGGAAGCGCTGCGTGTGAAGCAACCGGGGCCGCTGGTGTTTATCAATCTGGGCCGGGACACCTGGGCGGTGCGCTACATGATGAACTTGGACCATGACGAGCAACCGATCTTTATCGGAGGCAGCGAGATCGAGCGACTGGGAGCTTTGCCTCGGCCAGCCTGGGTGATTGTGTCGCGCAAGGAAACCGCGTTGCTGCAAGGAACGGATCTGGAATCGCTGGTACCAAGGTTTGAAGGGCGTCTGAGCGACAATCCGCTGATGGTGTTCTTGTTGAAGTGATAGAGGCTGTTCGTTTCGGGGTGGCGTAGGTCGCCCCAAGACAACGCAATAAATCCCAGGCAACAAAAAACCCGCACTAGGCGGGTTTCTTGATTGCTTTCACGTGATGTTGACACCACCTGAAAGCTGAAGGTGGTGCCCAGAGACGGAATCGAACCGCCGACACGGGGATTTTCAATCCCCTGCTCTACCGACTGAGCTATCTGGGCAACGGGGCGCATTAAACGGGTTTTTCAGGGGGTCGTCAAGCAAGTTTTCAAAAAATATTTAATTATTACCGTCGCTTACGTGCAGACCCCGGTTTTTGATCAATTATTGAGCAGGCGGCACGTAGCCGTCGGCCTTGGCGTAATCTTCGCCGGAAAAGAACTTGTCCATCTCGCCCGCCAGGTATTTACGGTCTTCGGCGTTCATCATGTTCAGGCGTTTTTCGTTGATCAGCAGGGTCTGGTGTTTCAGCCAGTCGGCCCAGGCTTTGGCAGAGACGTGCTCGAAAATGTCCTGGCCCTTGGCGCCCGGGTACGGAGGGCGTTCGAGGCCTGGCAATTCTTCTTTGTACTTGCGGCACATGATGGTGCGGGTCATGACGGAACTCCTGCATTCAATACGTCGGCCGCGCGCTTCAGCAGTTTTTTTACCGGGGCGGCAAGGCCCAGGCGCGGCGGGGTGGCGAGGTTATACCAGAGCCAGTCGGCCTCGGCCACGTGATGGGCGGTTTCCTCGACCTGGACCAGCCAGGGTTCGATGGCGAGTTGGAAGTGGCTGAAGGTGTGGATCAGCCCTGGCAGCGCCTGTTGCTTGCCCAGCTCCAGCGCGTGCTGGTGGGCCAGGTGTTCCAGGTCTTGCAGGTCATCCAGCTCCGGCAAACTCCACAGGCCGCCCCACAGGCCGGTGGAAGGGCGACGGTAAAGCAGGATTGCGCCCTCGGCATTCGCCAGCAACGGCATCAGTGTGCGCTTCTGCGGGATGGTCTTGCGCGGCTTGGGAATCGGGTAGCGCGTTTCCAGGCCGAGCATGTGGGCTTCGCAGCCTTTTTCCAGTGGGCACAGCAGGCAGCTGGGTTTGCTGCGGGTGCAGAGCGTGGCGCCCATGTCCATCATCGCCTGGGTGTAGGCGTTGACCCGATCATGAGGCGTAAAGCGTTCTGCAGTGGCCCACAGCTGCTTGGCCACCTTGGGCTCGCCTGGGTAGCCCTCTTGCGCGGTAAAGCGTGCCAGCACGCGTTTGACGTTACCGTCGAGGATTGGCGCCCGCAAGCCCATGCTCAGGCTGGCGATCGCACCAGCCGTGGACAAACCTATGCCGGGCAGCTCGGTGAGCTTCTCGACATCCTTGGGAAACTCGCCGCCGTATTCGGCCACGACAATCTTTGCGGTCTTTTGCAGGTTGCGCGCCCGGGTGTAGTAACCCAGGCCGGTCCACAAGTGCAGCACTTCATCTTCCGGCGCAGCGGCCAAGGCCTCTACCGTTGGCAGCGAAGCCATGAAACGGTCGAAATAGTTGAGCACGGTGCTCACCTGGGTTTGCTGCAACATGATCTCCGAGACCCATACCCGGTAAGGCGTGATGCCCTGTTGCCAGGGCAGGTCATGGCGACCGTGGCGGTCGTACCAGTCCAGCACCGCCGTTGAAAACTGCTCGTTTCTCATCGTTTGAACAGGCCTTTCAAAGCGTCTTTGAGCTGTGGATTAACCTTGTCGAGCTTCTCTTCCAGCTTCTCGTTCAGGCGGTTGCCGGCCGCCTTGATCGCGACCTGGCCGAGGCCGTCCTTGTCCAGGCGGCAGGCCTTGGCGCCCAGTTCCAAAGGGCCACGGCAGCGCAACGGCACTTCGATGCCCTGGAAGTTCGAGCCCACCTGGCAGGCCGGGTCCGGGGTTTCGCGCTGGTCGCCTTCGACGATGATGCCGACGCGGTAGTCCATGCCCAGCACGCGCAGGTCGACGTCGCCGTTACCGTTGACGGTCAGGCCCGGGATGCGCACTTTCAGGTCAGGGTTGCTGGCCACGCCGTTACGGAAGGTCAGGTTGCCCTTCAACTCCTGGAACGGCGTGTCCTTGCCTTGCGGTGTGCTGCTCAAGGTCTTGCGGTTGAGCAGGGCAATACCGGTGCACAGTTGCTGTTCAAGATTGGCGTTTAGCAACACGCCGTTGTTGATCACAAAGCTGGCGGTGCCGTTGAGGCTGTCGATCAGGGCTTTCTGGCTATTGCCGCGACCCGTGAGGTTGCTGTCGAGGGTGATCTGGCCCTTCACCGGCGGGTTTTGCCCCTGGGCTTGCAGGATGCGTTCGACCGGCACTTGCTTGATATGGCTTTGCAGCGCCAGTACCGGAATATCCTGGCGCACATCAAGGCTGCCGTTGGCCTGGAAAGTGCCGTTGTAGAGGCCACCGCTCAGGGTCTCGAGCTTGAGCTGGCCATTGACGCCCGACGTCTTGAGCGCTGCATTCTGGATCGGCAGCTTGCTCAAGGTCAGTTGGCCGAAAGCCAGGTCGGCATCCACATCCAGCGTGCGCAGGCGCGCCAGTGGCAGCAATTTGTCGGTGCTCCAGGCGCCTTTGGTCGGCGCGTCGGGCAGCGGCGTGGTGCCACCGGCCGCCATGGCACCGGCTTCGCTGTTCTGTACTTCGGCCTGACGGGCTGCGGCTGCGCCCTTGGCAGATTCAGACTTGGCCGGCAGGTAGTTGTCGGCGTTGAAGGTATCGCCCTTGAGCTGGACGCGCAGGGATTGCTTGGCAAAATCCTCCACGGCGAGGCGACCGGTGAAGGTGCTGCCGTCGAGTTTCAGGTTCAGGTCTTCCAGGGCCAGGCTGCTCGGCGTGCCCTTGAGGCGGCTGACCAGTTCGACCTTGCTCAGGCTGCCCTCGGCCATGGGTGGCAGCGGATGGCCAACGCCGTCGAGGAACTTGGCCAGGTCAAACTGAGCGATGGACAGCGCGCCGCTCAACTGCGCAGTCTTGTCCAAATCGTTGACCTTCAGCTCGCCCAAGGCGCGCAGCTGGTTGGCCGACAACTTCATGTTGGTCCATTCGGCGATATTGGCCGCCTGGTCCACCAGCAACTGGCCCTGGGTGGAGAACGTCACGGTCTTGCCTTGCAGCGGCTCGCCCGTGGCTTCGCCGCTGATCTTCATGTCTTCAAGCTGATAGCGCTTGAGCGCACGCTGGATGCGCAGGTTGCCGTTGAGCTCGGTCTTGACGCGCATCACCGGCTGGTTGCTGCCGAAGAACGCAGTGAGTTTCACCGGAATGCTGGCGCCTTCGTGCACGGCGCCGGCGCTCAGTTGAATGCTTTCGGCGCTGAACTGCTTGCCGGTCTGCTCGTCATTGTATTCGACGCGGGCGTTGTTGACCGTCAGGCTGTCGATGTCCAGGCGGATGGGCTTCGAGGGTTTTTCCGGTTCGGTCTCGGCAGGTTGCTCGGTCGAGCCAGGGCTGCCGACGGTCGCCTCGGTCACGTTCTTGCCGATGTCTTCCCAGTTGCCGTGGCCTTGCTTGTCGCGGGTGAGGCGCAGGTTGAGGCCTTCGACACGCACATCGCTCATCTGAACTTCGCGGCGCAGCAGCGGCAGCACGCGCACAGAGAGGCCGAGCATCTGCAGGTCGGCGAATGGCTGGGTCGGCGCGGTCAGGGTCGCCACGCTGGCTTCGTGCAGTTCCAGGCCAAGCCAGGGGAACAGGCTCCAGCCGATATCGCCATTGAGCGTCAGCTCGATGTGGGCCTTGTCGCGGGCAATCTGGCGAATCTCGTCTTTATAGTCGTTGGGATCGAAGAGATGGGTCAGGGCAAAGCCTAGAGCCACAATGATCAGCAACAGCCCGAGAAGTACCAGACCCAGGATTTTGCCGAACGCTTTCATGGGCGAGTCCTTGTATGTCGATTTCAAAATTTAGCCGCAGAGTATAACGCCCGACGGCCTGCGTCAGTGCCCCGATCGTTACATTGTATCCAGGGGCGGGGAAACGGGTTTTTGGCGTCAAACAAAACAGATTTCCTGAAAAAGGTGATATCAGTTTGGTTTTTCTGTCATCCACAGGTGCTAATCTGCGCAGGTTCGTCTGCCTTCTGCGACATAGCGTCGCGCTTAAATGGAGCTTTACTCAACAACAACGGCCAACGCTTTGCGTGCAAGGCCGAGGGAGAGAGCGCCTGACGGACACATACTAACAACTGGGGGAAACACCAATGAGCACTAGCACTGCGGCGGGTTCAACTGCCGCACAGCCTGCGTTCCTGTCCAAGGAGCGCATCATCGCCAAGCCCGGCTTCAACCGCTGGCTGGTTCCACCGGCCGCCCTGGCCATCCACCTGTGCATCGGCATGGCCTACGGCTTCTCGGTGTTCTGGCTACCACTGTCTAAGGCGCTGGGCATCACCAAGCCGGTCGCCTGCGCGCCGGACATGAGCTTCATCGCCCAAGTCTTCTCGTCCCAATGCGACTGGCCCATCTCCATGCTGGGCTGGATCTACACCCTGTTCTTTATCTTCCTGGGCTGCTCGGCAGCGATCTGGGGCGGCTGGCTGGAACATGCCGGGCCACGTAAGGCCGGTGTGGTATCGGCATTGTGCTGGTGTGGCGGCCTGCTGATCTCGGCGTTGGGTATCTATACCCACCAGATCTGGCTGATGTGGATCGGCTCCGGGGTCATCGGCGGTATCGGCCTGGGCCTGGGCTATATCTCGCCCGTGTCGACCCTGATCAAGTGGTTCCCGGACAAGCGTGGCATGGCCACCGGCATGGCGATCATGGGCTTCGGCGGCGGCGCGATGGTGGGTGCCCCGTTGGCAGCAGCACTGATGGGCCATTTCGCCACCCCAGACAGCGTGGGCGTGTGGCAGAGCTTCCTGGTAATGGCTGCGATCTACTTCGTGTTCATGATCGGCGGCGCCTTGTCTTACCGCGTTCCGCCTACCGGCTGGAAGCCTGAGGGTTGGACCGCGCCGGCGAAAAAGGCCAGCAACGCGATGATCACTCACCGTCACGTGCACGTGAACGTGGCGTGGAAAACTCCGCAATTCCGCCTGGTCTGGCTGGTGCTGTGCCTGAACGTATCCGCCGGTATCGGCATCCTCGGTATGGCTTCGCCACTGCTGCAGGAAGTGTTCGGCGGCAAGCTGCTGGGTGTGGATGTGCCGTTTGGCCAACTGGATGCGGGCCAATTGGCTTCCATCGCGGCCATCGCGGCGGGTTTCACCGGTCTGTTGAGCCTGTTCAACATCGGTGGCCGGTTCTTCTGGGCGTCGTTCTCCGACTACCTGGGTCGTAAAAACACCTACTTCGTGTTCTTCGCGCTGGGCTTTGCCCTGTACGCGTTGATCCCGAACCTGGGTCACCTGGGCAACGTCGCGCTGTTCGTGGCGGCGTTCTGCATCATCCTGTCGATGTACGGCGGTGGTTTTGCGACCGTTCCGGCCTACCTGGCCGACCTGTTCGGTACGCAGATGGTCGGTGCGATTCACGGTCGCCTGCTGACTGCCTGGGCTGCGGCCGGCGTGCTGGGTCCTGTGTTGGTGAACTACCTGCGTGAGTATCAGCTGAGCATCGGCGTTGAACGCGCCGCCGCCTACGACATCACCCTGTACATCCTGGCCGGCCTGCTGGTGTTGGGTTTCATCTGCAACCTGCTGGTCCGCCCGGTGGCCGACAAGTACTTCATGACCGACGCGGAACTGGCCGCCGAACAGGCACTGGGCCACGACAAAGGCGCGGACGCGACTACTTCCCTGGAGTGGAAAGCGGCTCCTGGCACCGTGCCGTTGGCGATTGCCGCCTGGCTGGTGGTGGGTATTCCGTTGGCGTGGGGTGTGTGGGTGACCCTGCAGAAGACGGCGGTACTGTTCCACTAAGTTGAATGCAGGCAGGTGCACCATCCTGGAGCACCTGCTTGTATGCACATGTCTATCCCCGACATTCCTCGCTTCAACTCGTCAGTCTTATCCCCTCCGATGTTTCTGTTTAGCGCCCGCGCCCCTATAATGGCTGCCTTTTTCGCCCAATGATTTTGCGGAGCTGGTGATGGCCGAACGTAAGGCGTCCGTCGAGCGCGACACTCTGGAAACCCAGATCAAAGCCTCGATCAACCTGGATGGCACCGGAAAGGCCCGATTTGATATCGGTGTACCTTTTCTTGAGCACATGCTGGACCAGATCGCCCGTCACGGGCTGATCGACCTGGATATCGTCAGCAAGGGCGACCTGCATATCGACGACCACCACACGGTGGAAGACGTCGGTATCACCTTGGGCCAGGCATTTGCCAAGGCCATCGGCGACAAGAAAGGCATCCGTCGCTACGGCCACGCCTATGTCCCGCTGGACGAAGCGCTGTCGCGCGTGGTCATTGACTTCTCCGGCCGTCCCGGCCTGCAGATGCACGTGCCCTACACCCGCGCCACCGTCGGCGGCTTCGATGTCGACCTGTTCCAGGAATTCTTCCAGGGTTTCGTCAACCACGCACTCGTCAGCCTGCACATCGACAACCTGCGCGGCACCAATACCCACCACCAGATCGAAACCGTGTTCAAGGCTTTTGGCCGCGCGCTGCGCATGGCTGTCGAGCTGGATGACCGCATGGCTGGGCAAATGCCCTCGACCAAGGGCGTCCTGTAATGCAGACGGTCGCGGTTATCGATTACGGCATGGGTAACCTGCACTCGGTGGCCAAGGCCCTCGAACACGTAGGGGCCGGCAAGGTGCTGATCACCAGCGATGCCAGCGTGATTCGCGAAGCTGACCGGGTAGTGTTTCCTGGCGTTGGCGCGATTCGCGATTGCATGGCCGAGATCCGCCGCCTGGGCTTTGATAGCCTGGTGCGCGAAGTCAGCCAGGATCGTCCGTTTCTCGGCATCTGCGTGGGCATGCAAGCCTTGCTCGACCGCAGTGAAGAGAACGACGGCGTCGACTGCATCGGCCTGTTCCCCGGCCAGGTGAAGTTCTTCGGCAAGGACCTGCATGAAGACGGCGAACACCTGAAAGTTCCGCACATGGGCTGGAACGAAGTCCGCCAGACTGTGGATCACCCGCTGTGGCACGAAGTGCCGGACATGGCGCGCTTCTACTTCGTGCACAGCTACTACATCGCTGCCGGTAAGCCGGGCCAGGTGGTGGGTGGCGGGCACTACGGCGTCGACTTCGCCGCCGCGTTGGCCGAAGGTTCGCGCTTTGCCGTGCAGTTCCACCCGGAGAAGAGCCATACCCATGGCCTGCAATTGCTGCAGAACTTCGCCGCCTGGGACGGACGCTGGTAAATGGCCAGGAAGCCGAAGTTGCCGATCTTGAACCTCACGCCTGAACAGGAGAGTGAGGCTACCCTCAAGATCAAGCGCTTCATGGAGGACCGCTTCGAGCTCAAATTGGGCTCGTTCGAGGTCGCCGAGATTCTTGAGCTGTTTTCCACCGAAGTGGCTCCGCATTATTACAACCGGGCGATTTTCGATACGCAGACGCTCCTTAAAGAAAGGTTCGAAAGCATCGAAAGCGACCTGTGGTCGCTTGAGAAACCCTGATTTCCCAAGCATTGCTGAATATCGAATAAGGTTTGCCAGATGCTGATTATCCCCGCTATCGATCTCAAGGACGGCGCCTGCGTGCGTCTGCGCCAAGGCCGCATGGAAGACTCCACCGTGTTCTCCGATGACCCGGTGAGCATGGCCGCCAAATGGGTGGAAGGGGGCTGCCGTCGTCTGCATCTGGTGGACTTGAACGGCGCTTTCGAAGGCCAGCCGGTCAACGGCGAAGTAGTGACCGCGATTGCCAAGCGCTACCCGAACCTGCCGATCCAGATCGGCGGCGGTATCCGCTCCCTGGAAACCATTGAGCACTACGTCAAAGCCGGCGTGAGTTACGTGATCATCGGCACCAAGGCCGTGAAAGACCCGGCGTTCGTCGCCGAAGCCTGCCGCGCGTTCCCTGGCAAAGTGATCGTGGGGCTGGACGCCAAGGACGGATTTGTCGCCACCGACGGCTGGGCTGAAATCAGCACCGTGCAGGTCATCGACCTGGCCAAACAGTTCGAAGCCGACGGCGTGTCCGCCATCGTTTATACCGACATCGCCAAAGACGGCATGATGCAGGGCTGCAACGTACCGTTCACCGCCGCGCTGGCCGCTGCGACCAAGATCCCGGTGATCGCTTCCGGCGGTATCCACAACCTGGGCGACATCAAGTCGCTGCTGGACGCCAAGGCGCCCGGCATCATCGGCGCCATCACCGGCCGTGCGATTTACGAAGGCACCTTGGATGTCGCTGAAGCCCAGGCTTACTGCGACGCCTACAACGGCTGAGGACTGACCATGGCGCTGGCCAAACGCATCATCCCTTGCCTGGACGTCGACAACGGTCGCGTGGTCAAGGGCGTCAAGTTCGAGAACATCCGCGATGCCGGCGACCCGGTGGAAATCGCCCGTCGCTACGATGAGCAAGGTGCCGACGAGATTACCTTTCTCGATATCACCGCCAGCGTCGACGGCCGTGACACCACGTTGCATACCGTGGAGCGCATGGCCAGCCAGGTGTTCATCCCGCTGACTGTGGGCGGTGGCGTGCGTACCGTGCAAGACATCCGCAACCTGCTCAATGCCGGCGCGGACAAGGTCTCGATCAATACCGCCGCCGTGTTCAACCCGGAGTTCGTCGGCGAAGCCGCGCAGCATTTCGGTTCGCAATGCATTGTGGTTGCCATCGACGCCAAGAAAGTCTCTGGCCCTGGCGAAACCCCGCGCTGGGAGATCTTCACCCACGGCGGTCGCAAACCCACCGGCCTGGATGCGGTGGAGTGGGCGATGAAGATGGAAGGCCTGGGCGCGGGTGAAATCCTGCTGACCAGCATGGACCAGGACGGCATGAAAAACGGCTTCGACCTGGGCGTGACGCGCGCCATCAGCGATGCGCTGGGGATCCCGGTGATCGCCTCCGGCGGCGTCGGCAACCTGCAGCATTTGGCCGATGGCGTCATCGAAGGCCACGCCAGCGCGGTGCTGGCGGCGAGTATTTTCCACTTTGGCGAATACACCGTTCCCGAGGCAAAAGCGTACATGGCGGCGCGCGGTATCGTCGTTCGCTGAATGCTGCTGGACACCATGGCAAGTGCGCGGCACTCTTTGCGCTTGCCATGGATTCCGGTAGCCCTTCATGTTCAAACATCTTCTGCTTGCCCTCGCCAGTACGTCCATCTTTTTGGCGGGCCCGGCCCACGCCGAGGAGCTGTCTGACACTTCCCTGGTGTTGCTGACGGAAAACTTCCCGCCGTACAACATGGCGAAAAACGGCAAGAATTTCGCCAAGGAAGACAACATCGAAGGCATCGCCGTGGATATTGTGCGCGAGACCTTCAAGCGTGCCGGCATTTCCTACAACCTCACCCTGCGTTTTCCTTGGGAGCGCATCTACAAACTCGCCCTGGAAAAACCGGGTTATGGCGTGTTCGTGATGGCGCGCCTACCGGACCGTGAAGCCCTGTTCAAGTGGGTCGGCCCCATCGGCCCGGACGATTGGGTGCTGCTGGCCAAGGCTGACAGCAAGATCCAGCTGACAGACCTTGAGCACGCACGGCGCTACAAGATTGGCGCCTACAAAGGCGATGCCATTGCAGAAACGCTGGACAAGCAGGGACTAAATCCGGTCGTTGCCCTGCGTGACCAGGACAATGCGCAAAAGCTCGTGGATGGCCAGATCGATCTGTGGGCTACCGGCGACCCGGCGGGCCGCTACCTGGCCCGTCAAGTCGGAGTAACCCAACTCAAGACGGTCTTGCGCTTCAACAGTGCCCAGTTGTACCTGGCGCTGAACAAAGATGTGTCGGACGAGGTAGTGGCCAAATTGCAGGTGGCGCTCGATCAGTTGCGTAAAGACGGCGTTGTGGACCGAATCATGGCGCACTATCTCTAGCCCTTAACGCGGCTTGAGCAGGTCTTCTCGTAGAGTCGAGCGCTGATCGGCCTGATCGAACGCATAGGTGCAGACCTTTATCGGCTGGTTATGAGTTGAAATGAACTGTGCATATTTTTCTGCTGGAGCGTCCGGAGCCTGATTCTGCGGGGGCATGCCGTAGAGGTCGAGGGCTTCATCCAGGTCGTCGCTTTCGGTAGGCGGCAGTGGTTGGTAGCCTTCTGGCATCATGCAATCGGTCTCGGTTATCGGGCCATATTTGTAGATGACGCGGTTTATGAAAGGCGGTGCCATGTGCCAGAGCACGGTGTAGTTCTGCAAGACATGTTTGTCGAGTACGACCTTTACGTCCGGTTCGCGGGCAGTTGCTGGATCTGCCAGTTCCACGGCCAAGGTCACGGCGTTTCGCATCGAGTTCCAGCTCACGCCCTGGTCTGACTCGACTCCCAGGATGCATAACATGTGCATGCCGATCTGGGGGCCGATGACATCGCGGATAACGGCATCTTTGCTTGGGAGCGGAACGCTGTAGTTGACCGGGCTTTCGCATTCACGGGCCTGGCGTGTGACTTTGTAACGGTATAGCGCGGTGTTGGTGGTAAACGCCACGTTCCAGCGCGGTGTGATGCTCTGGCCTTGGTCTTTGGCAGTTTTCACGAAGTATTGCTGTATCGGTTCGGGGTTTGTGACGGTGATCGAGGTGGCGGGGTAGAGGTCGCAGGTCTGCGCGTCGGCAGTCAGCACGCCCTTGACGAAGCACTGGTTGAGAAACGTGACAGGGCTGCCGTAGTTGCTGTCGGCATGCCAGCTCGCCTGGCCATTCTTGACTTCGCACGGCGTGTCGCGCTGGCATTTTTTTTCGACGTCGCGGCCGATGGTGGTCGTGCTGACGATGCC
Source organism: Pseudomonas reactans (assembly GCF_013387025.1). Classification (NCBI taxonomy): domain Bacteria; kingdom Pseudomonadati; phylum Pseudomonadota; class Gammaproteobacteria; order Pseudomonadales; family Pseudomonadaceae; genus Pseudomonas; species Pseudomonas reactans. The sequence continues at coordinate 196,128 of NZ_JACAQP010000006.1, forward strand.
GAACAGGGTGTTGGTGGCGCGGTCCAGCAGCGGCCCGCCGAATGCGCCTGGCTCTATACCCTGGCATTGGTTTTTCATGGTCGCGCGCCAGACAAACGGCTGCTCAACTATCTCTTCGGAGCTTTGTTGAATGCACGCCGACAGGTGCAGCGTGTTCCAGGCCGGTGCGCTCAGGGCCAGGATGTTGGTGCCGTCGGCGGGCACTGCGTCCGCCAGCTTCAAGGGTTCGATACCGTCGCTGATCAACTTGGCCAGTGGGCTTTCGAGTTCGATCAGTGCCAGGTCGACTCCTTGACTGCTGCCCCATTTCAGGGTTTTGAGTGGGTAGATCTTGAGCTTTTCCAGGGTGTCATCGAAGTAATTGAACGTGATGCTGCCCTTGAGCGGCAGGTCCTTGGTCACCGCACCGCTGACGCGGTGAATGCAGTGGCTGCTGGTGATGACATAGGCGGGGCCGGAATTGCCGCGTTCATCGCGGGTATCGAGCAGCGTCGCGGTACAGAGCGCGAGGGAGTCATTCCTGATACGGCCAACGCCGCTCCAGTGGTTGTGTTGTCGGGTAGCGTTCTTGAGCAGTCGTGGCGGGTTGGCGTTGGCGAGGCCCTCGCCGAAATCGCTGGGGGTTGCCCACAAAGCCAACGGCAGGGTTGCCAGCAGCGCGCAGGACAAAAGCGAGTAAGGTCTATTCATGGATCGATCCGTTGACGTGAGGTGGCCCAGAGAACCCTGGGGCTGGTGTCAACTATCAAAGGATCGACAGTGGAAGGGGCTGTACTTATTTGCCGAGTGTCAGCGGTAAGTCCCATCTTTGCCGTGCCCGGCCATTGCCCGGTTACTGCGCACGCTGATCATCAGCTTGATATCAATCCACTCCACGCCCTGGGCCTTGAGCTTGGGCAATTCGCGCTCCAGCACCGCCAGGGTTTGTGGATAAGGGTGACCGATCATCACTGCGGAGCCTTGTTTGTGGGCCAGCTTGATCGCGGTCTGCAACTGCGTAGTGATCGCCGCTTCGGTGCGCTCGTCATCGAGGAATACATCCCGCGACACGCTGGCCAGGCCAATTTTCTGTGCCTCGGCTGCGGCGACGGTTTGTGCGCTGGTACGGCTGTCGACAAAGAACTTGTTGCGCCGTTGCAGTTCGGCCATCAACCAGGCCATTGCAGCCGGTTGTGCAGTCATGCGGCTGCCCATGTGGTTGTTGATACCGGCGGTGTAGGGCACGGCTTTGAAAGCGGCGTCCAGGCGCTTGCCGAGTTCTTCGATGGGCAGCTCGGGGTGCCAGGCGAACGGACCGGTGGCCGGATCCATGGGCATATGCAGGATCACGATCTTGCCGGCCTTGTGCGCTTCGCGGGCGAATTCGGCAGCGTGAGGCGTGTCAGGCATGATTGCAGTGGTGACAGGCCCTGGCAGGGCCAGCACACGCCGATCCCTGGGCAGGTTCTGCCCAAGGTCGTCGATGATGAGGGTCAGGTAGGCTTTATGCGGCTCGCTGGCCGGGGTCGCGTGGGCGACTCCAGCCAGGCTGCACAGCACAGCGATGATCAGGGCAAAACGCATATCAACGGCTGCGCGTGATGCTCAGGCCCTTGAGCAGGCTCAGCGCCTGGGCCAGCTGGTAATCGTCGTCCTGCGGCATCGGCTTGGCTTTCTTGCCGCTGCCGGTTGGCTGGTCGGCACCGCCGTTGCCGTTGCCCAGGTGACCTTGCAGGTCTGCCTCTTTGTAGTACTCGCTGTCGATCTCGTTGGTGATCTTGGCCTTGCGCACTTCGATGTCCGGCACGATGCCCTGGGCCTGGATCGAACGACCATTCGGCGTGTAATACAGCGCGGTGGTGATTTTCAGCGCGCGCTCGTTGTTCAGCGGCAGCACGGTTTGTACCGAGCCCTTGCCGAAGCTGGTGGTGCCCATCAATACACCGCGTTTCTGGTCTTGCAGGGCGCCGGCGACGATCTCAGACGCCGAGGCGCTGCCGCCGTTGATCAGCACGGCCAGTGGCACGTTTTCGCTGAGGTCGTTGCCGGTGGCCGAGAAGCGCAGCTCGGAGTTGGCGATACGGCCCTTGGTGTAGACAATCAGCCCTTTGGTGATGAAGTGGTCGACCACTTCAACCGCCGACTGCAGCACGCCGCCTGGGTTGTTGCGCAGGTCGAGCACGATGCCGTTGAGTTTCTTGCCATTGTCTTTGCGCAGCTTGGCCAGGGCCTTGGCCACTTCGTCACCGGTCTTGACCTGAAACTGGGTGATGCGGATGTAACCGTAGCCCGACTCCAGCAGTTGGCTCTTCACGCTCTTGACCACAATGGTCGCGCGGGTCAGCGTCACGTCGAACGGGTTGCCGCCGTCGCGCACCAGGGTCAGGGTGATTTTCTGGCCGATCTTGCCGCGCATCTTATCGACGGCTTCGGTCATGGTCTGGCCACGGGTCGGCTGGCCGTTGATCTTGACGATGAAGTCACCGGCCTGGATACCGGCCTTGGACGCCGGGGTGTCATCGATCGGCGAGACCACCTTGACGTTGCCGTCTTCGGAACCGACTTCAATGCCCAGCCCGCCGAACTCACCGCTGGTGCTTTCCTGCAGTTCGGCGAAATCTTCCGGGCCCAGGTAGGCGGAGTGCGGGTCGAGGTTGCTGAGCATGCCCTTGATGGCATTTTCCAGCAGGGTCTTGTCATCTACGGGTTCGACATAGGCGGCTTTGATCCGGTCCATGACCTCGGCAAAGGTGCGCAGCTCGTCCAGCGGCAACGGCGCCTTGGTGGTCGCGGCCGTGCTGGCCGGGGCAGCCTGGTCGGCGAAAGCCAGGGGCGCGCCGATCACCAGGGCGATCGTCAGGGCCAGCGAAGTGAGGCGGGACAAATGCAGCATGTCGAACGAACTCCTAATGTAGATGCGCCCCTATCCTTGGGAGCGGCACCATTGTGCGGGATCGCTCGGGCGACCCTGCTGACGAATAGCGAAGTACAGCGCCGGCGTATCCTGGCCACCACTGTTACCGACAGTGGAGATGGATTCACCGGCTTTTACAACGTCACCTGCCGACTTGAGTAAAGTCTGATTGTGGCCGTAAAGGCTCAAATAGCCATTACCGTGGTCAAGAATCACCAACAAACCGGCGCCGCGAAGCCAATCGGCGAACACCACGCGCCCACCGTGGACGGCGTGCACCTGGCTGCCGGCGGAGGCGCTGATCATCACGCCATCCCACTTCGCGCGGGTGTCATCGCCACGGGTTTCCCCGAAGCGTGCCAGTAATCGACCATCAACGGGCCATGGAAGTTTGCCGCGGGCTGAAGCAAAAGGGCCGCCGAAGTTCTCACCGGCGCTGGAAACCAGCGGGCCAGGCGCTGCATGTGCCGGTTTACGCGGTGCCGGCGCGTCCGAGGTGGCAGCCAGTTCGGCCTCACGCTGGCGCTTTTTTTCGGCTTCCTGCTGGGCGATCAGCGCTTTCTGCCGCGCTTCTTCGGCCTCACGTGCCTGGCGGGCCAGGGTTTCTTCGATGGTCTTGAGCACTTTGGCCAGGTCGGCCTGGTCCTGCTCGCGGGCCTGCAGCTTGGCGTCACGGGCCTTTACGTCATCATTGAGTTTGGCCAAGGCCAGTTGGCGTTCCTTGCGGACCTTGTCCAATTCGTTGCGCTGAGTGTCGAGGGCGACTTTCTGGTCTTGCAACTGGGATTGTTGGTTGCCGATCTCCTGTTCGACATTGACCAACTGGCGCAGGGTCTCATTGAAGCTTTTCAGTTGCTCCAGGCGGGCCTTGCTCAGGTAGTCGTAGTAGGTCAGGGTGCGCGCGAATTTTTCAGGGTTCTGCTGGTTGAGCAGCAGCTTGAGGTATTCCTGGCGGCCGTTCTGGTAGGCGGCACGGGCCTGGATCGCGATCAGGCGTTGTTGTTCAACGCGTGCGCTCTGGAGTTTTTTTTTCTCAGCGTCGAGTCGCTCCAGTTCCGACTCGCTCTTCTTTAATTCTTTTTGCAGCTCCTGGACCTGTTTCTCCAGCTTGCCCATCTCGGTTTCCGTGCCGCGCAGGTCTTTCTGCACCCCGGATTTCTCTTCCTGGAGCTTGCCGAGCAGTTTTTTCAGCTCGGTAATGTCCTGACGCGTAGCGTCCAACTGTTGTTGGGTTTGTGCGCGCTCATCGGCAAACGCCGGTTGGAGCAGGCAGACAAGAGCAAGGGTAATCAAGGCGCGAAGCATAGAGGCGGGCGACACCAGGGAAATGGACGGCCTAGTATGCCCGCCAAGCGCAGCAAAAAAAACGCCTCAAAGCCAACTGCTTTGAGGCGTTCGTCATAAAAAGCCGTTTAAGGCGATTTAATCGGTTGGTTTAAGGGTTTAAACAAAATCGACGAAACGCCTTGAAACGCTCCGCTTGAACGGAGTTTTGGTTCTGGGAATAGACTCTCGAACCCGCACATAAGGTAGTCGGCCCGATCGGTAATGCCCCGTATTCATGAACTCAAAGGCCAGAAAACTTGGCTTGATCACGGCTTGCCCGACTTGCGTAGCCTCGACCGGGCTCTTCGGTCCTGTTCGCTTGAGGAAGTGACGACAGGCAAGGACATTGCTGATGCTGTTGAAGTCGTGGCTTCCAACTTGGGATTTACCGATTCAGCGTCCTCAGAAATTCGTATCGTTTCTCCGTTGGGAGAAGTGTTGATCCGGCGTGTAACCCTGCGGCACATAGTTGAAAAGCGACAAGATGCCAGAGAGCGATATGTAAAGTTCGCGCTGGATACACTGACCGGGCCTCTGGAAATTTGGCGTGTCGCTTACAGTGATGGCTCGACTCGTTTGGCCTTCATTGGCGCTTATGAAACCAAACGGCAAATGCTGGTGGTTGTGAATATCCAGGCAGGCAATCTGCTGTGGAATTTCATGCAGACCGATGCCAAGGCCTTGAACAAGCACCGTCATGGCGAACTGATCTACAGGCGCTACCAACTTTTATAGCAGGCAAAGAAAAGGGCAGTTCGAGAGAACTGCCCTAAATGACGTGCTTGATATTCATATACACACCCTCAAGCGGGGGTGTGGAGGTCTCACCCTACGCTGATGTCCAGCCATCGACGGGGTTCCTACGCCAGTTATCGCCGCTGGAGGCAACTGGTTTCGCGCTCAGGTCTATTATTGACGGGCTGCTCGCATTGAGCAACCCCTGAAGTATTTCAGACCAGGATTGAGGTGCCAGTCATCTCCACCGGCTTCTCCAACCCCATCAGCATCAGCATGGTCGGCGCCACATCCGCCAGCACGCCGCCATCACGCACCTTGAAAGCACGCTTGCCGACATAGATGAACGGCACTGGCTCGGTGGTGTGAGCGGTGTGAGCCTGGCCGGTGGATTCGTCGGACATCTGCTCGCAGTTGCCGTGGTCGGCGGTGATCAGTGCTTCGCCGCCGACCTTTTCCAGGGCGTCGACGATACGGCCGACGCACAGGTCCAGGCATTCCACGGCCTTGGTCGCGGCTTCCAGGTTGCCACTGTGGCCGACCATGTCGCCGTTGGCGTAGTTGACCACAATCACGTCGTAACGCTGGTGTTCGATGGCGTCGACGATCTTGTCGGTGACTTCCGGTGCGCTCATTTCCGGCTGCAGGTCGTAGGTGGCGACCTTTGGCGATGGGATCAAGATGCGTTCTTCGCCTGGGAACGGCTCTTCGCGGCCACCGGAGAAGAAGAAGGTCACGTGGGCGTATTTTTCGGTTTCGGCAATGCGCAGCTGGGTCTTGCCGTTTTTCGCCAAGTAATCGCCCAGCACGTTGTCCAGGCTGCCCGGGGCAAAGGCGGCGGGGGCCGGGATGCTGGCGGCGTACTGGGTCAGGCCCACGTACTGCACTTTCGGCTGGCGGGCGCGTTCGAATTCCTTGAAACCGTCTTCGACAAACACACGGCTCAGCTCGCGGGCGCGGTCGGCGCGGAAGTTCATGAACACTACGGCGTCGCCGTCTTCTACTTTCACCGGCTCACCAATGGTGGTGGCCTTGACGAATTCGTCGCTCTCGCCACGGGCGTAGGCGGCTTCCAGGCCTTCCTGGGCGGTGGCGGCGTGGAATTCGGCCTGGCCGTCGACGATCAGGTTGTAGGCCTGGGAGACGCGGTCCCAGCGGTTGTCACGGTCCATGGCGAAGTAACGGCCCACCAGGCTGGCGATGCGCCCCTTGCCCAGCGCTGCGAAGGTGGCGTCGAGCAGTTCGATGGACGACTGCGCGCTTTTCGGCGGGGTGTCGCGGCCGTCGAGGAAGGCGTGCAGGTAGATCTTGTCGGCGCCGCGTTTGAAGGCCAGTTCGGCCATGGCGACCAGGTGGTCCTGGTGGCTGTGGACGCCGCCATCGGACAGCAGGCCCATGAAGTGCACGGCCTTGCCGGCGGCTACTGCTTTATCTACCGCGGCGCAGATGGTGGGGTTCTCGAAGAACTCGCCATCGCGGATCGCTTTGGTCACGCGGGTGAAGTCTTGGTATACCACTCGTCCGGCGCCGAGGTTCATGTGGCCGACTTCCGAGTTGCCCATCTGGCCGTCCGGCAGGCCTACGTCCATGCCCGAGCCGGAGATGAGGCCGTTGGGCACGGTGGCAGTCAGGCGGTCGAGTACCGGCTTCTTGGCCGCGTATACCGCGTTGTCGTGGTGGCTTTCACTGTGTCCGAAGCCATCGAGAATTATCAGGACCAAAGGTTTAGGCGTAGTAGTCATAGATCCTCTCGCGGCGGTAATAAAGGAAGACAATTGAAAAGGGAGTGGCAGTTTAAAGCGAAGTTCCGACCACGTCACCGCTTTACGGGGGTTGGCCCCCCCTGACGGCTGTGTATACTTACCGCCATTTTAACGCCCTGGAACCTCCTTGATGGTTGATCACCTGATTGCATTTGCCACTGCCCACTACCTGCTTGTGGGTGCCTTCGTCATCCTGCTGGCGCTGCTGATCGCTCACGAATTGAGTCGCGGTGGCCGCAGCCTGAGCACGGCGGAGCTGACCGCGCTGGTCAACAAGGACGAGGCCGTTGTCGTGGACATCCGCCCAGCCAAGGATTTCGCCACCGGCCACATCGTCGGTGCCCTGAACATTCCGCAGGACAAACTGATCGCGCGCCTGGCCGAGCTGGAAAAGCACAAGGCCAAGACCATCATCCTGGTCGACGCCCAAGGCCAGCACGCCGGCACCCACGCCCGCGAAATGCTCAAGACCGGTTTCACCGCTGCCAAGCTGTCCGGTGGCATCAGCAGCTGGCGCGCCGATAACCTGCCGCTGGTGAAGTGATATGACCCAGGTTGTCGTGTATTCCAGCGATTGGTGCCCTTACTGCATGCGAGCCAAGGCTTTGCTTGAGAAAAAGGGCGTTGCCTTCGAAGAGATCAAGGTCGACGGCAAACCCCAGGTGCGCGCCGAAATGGCCCAGAAGGCGGGGCGCACGTCCGTGCCGCAGATCTGGATCGGCGCCAAGCACATCGGTGGTTGCGACGACCTGTTCGCCCTTGAGCGCGCCGGTAAACTCGATGCGCTGCTGCTCGTCTGACTCCTAAACCCTAAAAGACCCCAAGATCACAAGGATCTGCGATGACTGACCAACAGAACACCGAAGCTGCAGAAGCCCAAGCGCCACAGTTCTCGCTGCAGCGCATCTATGTGCGTGACCTGTCGTTCGAAGCGCCGAAAAGCCCGGCCATCTTCCGCCAGGAGTGGACCCCAAGCGTTGCGTTGGACCTGAACACCCGCCAAAAAGCTCTGGAAGGCGACTTCCACGAAGTGGTGCTGACCCTGTCCGTGACCGTCAAGAATGGCGAAGAAGTGGCCTTCATCGCTGAAGTGCAACAGGCCGGCATCTTCCTGATCCAGGGCCTGGACGAAGCGTCCATGAGCCACACCCTGGGCGCGTTCTGCCCGAACATCCTGTTCCCTTATGCCCGCGAGACGCTGGACAGCCTGGTCACCCGTGGCTCGTTCCCTGCGCTGATGCTGGCTCCGGTGAATTTTGATGCCTTGTACGCCCAAGAGCTGCAGCGCATGCAACAGGAAGGTTCGTCGACGGTTCAGTAAACCGTCGATGTAAAAAAGCGCCCTAACCGGCGCTTTTTTATTGGACACGATCTTTGTAGGAGCGAGCTTGCTCGCGAAAAACGTCAACGATGACGCGGGCATTCTGGATGCGCGCGCTGTTCTGGAGTTTTTCGCGAGCAAGCTCGCTCCTACAGTGAAAAGGCGGTGTTATTTGAAGCCGAGTTGGCGCCAGCCTTCGTAGACTGCAACCGCCACGGTGTTGGACAGGTTCAGGCTGCGGCAGCCCTCGCGCATCGGCAAGCGCAGGCGGTGCCCGTCGGGCAGGGCGTCAAGCACCTCGGCCGGCAGGCCCCGGCTTTCCGGGCCGAACAGGAAGGCATCACCTTCGGCAAAGCTGACATCATGGAACGGCTGCGAGCCCTTGGTGGTGAACGCGAACAGCCGCGGATGCCCCAGGCTTTCCAGGCAACTGGCCAGGTCGGCGTGGCGCTTGAGTGTGGCGTACTCGTGGTAGTCCAGACCAGCACGGCGCAGGCGCTTGTCGTCCATGTCGAAGCCCAAAGGCTCGATCAAATGCAGGTGGCAGCCACTGTTGGCGCACAGCCTGATAACGTTGCCGGTATTCGGCGGAATTTCTGGTTGAAAAAGGATGACGTGAAACATGCACGGCTCCGAAGGTAAAGATGCGCTGCATTCTACCCCCGAAGAGGACCCAAGACCGAAGCTAATGCCACGGGTCATGGGCTCTTTGGCAATTGTCGGCTTGATGGTGGGCCTGATGATCGGCCGCCTGACCACGCCGGACCCGGTCGAGCTGCAACAGGTCGAGACCGCAGCGGACGGCGTAGTGGTGTGGTTCAACAGCGAACCCAAGCTGCACGGCGAGCATATCGACGGCACCGTGGCGCTGCTGTTCGACGCGCAAGGCAAGGCAGCCAGTGGGCAACTCAAGATCAATGACAAGGATGTGAACTGGCGCGTGCGCAAGACCGATGGCGGCCTGCTACTGAACCTGGTGGCAGCTCGGCCGTTGCGCGGGGAATGGAAAGGGGAAAAGACTGAAGGCCGCTGGCGGCTGGAGATCTATCTCCAAGAGCAATAAAAGAGGGAGTTCCCGGCCTGCCTGTACCAGGGCTCCCAAAACGGGGTGAAGCTGTTAAAGCTTCGGTGTTAAAGAGGGAATCCCCGGCCTGCCTGTACCGAGGTTCCCCAAAGCGGTGTGGAGCGCGACGCGATTCGCATCAAGCACCCCGGGTGTAAAGAGGGGATTCTCGGCCTGCCTGTACCAAGGTCCCCGAAACTGGGTAGTACAAGGGTTATTGCAGGGCGCGTGCCAGAGTCGCCGAAGTGTGCCAAAAAATTTCTCCAGAAAGCGCAAAGCCCCGGAATACGGGGCTTTGGTGTTTTTGGCTTTCAGATTTTTATCAATAAGACTGAGACTTTAGGTGTTGGATCCATGCCCAATGCCGGTTCATGGTGCATTGAAGCGGTGCACCTTTAGCCCTCGTCACCCTCGTCATCGTCACCACCGTCGACCTTCATCCCCAGTTCCTTGATCTTGCGAGTCAGGGTATTGCGGCCCCAGCCCAGCAACACGGCGGCATCGCGACGGCGACCGGCGGTGTGCTTCAGGGCGGTTTCGATCATGATCCGCTCGAACGCCGGCACGGCGCTGTCCAGCAGGTTCGACTGACCGCGTGCCAGGGCCTGGTCGGCCCATTGGCGCAAAGCCTGCTCCCAGTTGGTCACGGGGGCGGAGTCCTGCGGCAGGCTCAACAGCTCCGGCGGCAGGTCGCTGATGTGCACTTCGCGCCCGGACGCCATCACCGTGATCCAGCGGCAGGTGTTCTCCAGCTGGCGCACGTTGCCCGGCCACGGCAGGTTCTTCAGGTATTCCTCGGTCTCGCTTTTCAGCAGCTTCGGCTCGACGGCCAGCTCCTGGGCAGCGCGGCTGAGGAAATGGCGGGCCAGGGTGGGAATATCTTCGCGACGGTCCGACATCCGTGGAATGTGAATGCGGATCACGTTGAGGCGATGGAACAAGTCCTCACGGAATTTGCCCGCGTGGACCAGAGTTTCCAGATTCTGGTGGGTCGCCGCGATGATGCGCACGTCGACCTTGACCGGCGTGTGCCCGCCGACCCGATAGAACTCACCGTCGGCCAGAACGCGCAGCAGGCGTGTCTGAGTGTCGGCTGGCATGTCGCCGATTTCATCGAGGAACAGCGTGCCGCCGTCCGCCTGTTCAAAGCGGCCACGGCGCAGGTTGGCTGCGCCAGTGAACGCGCCTTTTTCATGGCCGAACAGCTCGGACTCCATCAGGTCCTTGGGAATCGCCGCCATGTTCAGCGCAATGAACGGCGAGGCCGCCCGTGGGCTGTGGCGGTGCAGTGCATGAGCGACCAGCTCTTTACCGGTGCCCGATTCGCCGTTGATCAGCACGGTGATGTTGGAATGGCTCAAGCGCCCGATAGCGCGAAACACTTCCTGCATCGCCGGCGCTTCGCCGATGATTTCCGGGGTGCGGGTCAGGGCCGGTGGGGCTTCCTGGCTCTGCTGTTCCTGGGCGTGCTGGTTGGCGCGCTTGACCAGCGCCACCGCCTCGTCCACGTCGAACGGCTTGGGCAGGTATTCAAAGGCGCCGCCCTGATAGGACGCGACAGCGCTGTCCAGGTCCGAGTGCGCGGTCATGATGATCACCGGCAGGCGCGGGTGCTGTTCGCGGATGCGCGCCAGCAGGTCCAGGCCACTGGCGCCGGGCATGCGGATGTCGGAGATGATCACGTCGGGCTGCTGCCGCGCCAGGCGGCTCATCACGCCGTCGGCGCTGTCGAAGCTCTGGGTGGTCATGCCTTCCTGTTGCAAGGCTTTCTCGAGGACCCAGCGGATAGAACGGTCGTCATCGACGATCCAGACAGTTTCACTACGGCTCATGTCGATGGGGCTCCTTGTTCCAGTGGCAGAAAGATCGAGAAGGTGGTGTGGCCAGGATGGCTCTCACATTCGATCAGGCCCTGATGCTGGCTGATGATGTTCTGGGTAATGGCCAGGCCCAGCCCGGTACCGTCCGGGCGACCACTGACCATGGGAAAGAAAATGGTTTCCTGGAGTTCCGCAGGAATGCCCGGGCCGTTGTCGATGATCTCGACCTTGGTCACCAGGCGATGGCGCACGTGGCCGATGGTGAACTGGCGCAGGGCGCGGGTGCGCAGGCTGATGCGGCCCAGGCGCAGCTCGTTCTGGCTGCTGATGGCCTGCATGGCGTTGCGTACGATATTGAGCACCGCCTGGATCATCTGTTCGCGGTCGATCAATACGTCGGGAATGCTTGGGTCGTAGTCGCGCACCAAGGTGATGCAGCCTTGGCTTTCCGCCTCGACCAGTTGGCAGACACGCTCCAGCACTTCGTGCACGTTGGTCATCGCCAGCGACGGCAGCTTGTTGGAGCCGAGCATGCGGTCCACCAGGTTACGCAGTCGGTCGGCTTCTTCGATGATGACGTTGGTGTAGTCCTTGAGGTTCTCGTCCGGCAGCTCGCGGGCCAGCAATTGGGCCGCGCCACGGATGCCGCCGAGTGGGTTCTTGATCTCATGGGCCAGGCCGCGCACCAGCATCTTGCTGGTCTCCTGCTTGGACAGCTGCGCTTCTTCCTTGGTGATGCGCAGCAGTCGGTCGCGGGGATGCACTTCCAGCAGCAACAGGGTGGCGCCGTTGCTCAGGATTGGGGTCACGGCGTAGTCGACGGTCAGCGTCTGGCCGGTAAGGGCCGTGAGCATCGCTTCGCGTTTGGTGAACGGGTGTGCCTGCTCCACCGCCTGGCGCAACGAACTCAAGGCTTCGGCCGACTCGGTGAACAATTCGCTGATGAACTGCCCATGGCTGCGCTGGCCGCTGATGGCCAGAAGCATCTCCGCCGCCGGGTTCATGTACTCAAGACGCAGATCGTCATTGAGCAGGATGGTCGCGGTGGTCAGGTTGTCGAGTAGCAAACGGTGCAGTGCATCGCTGATGGTCATCAGGACCTCTTTTGGAGCAAGGCGCGGGCTTGAGGCACACGCTGATACAAGGAAAATGCAAAAACCAAACCAAGGCTCCGAAAAGAAGCGTGCAAGCCCTGAAATGGGGGGTTTAGGCGCGAAACTGTGGCGTTCTGCCAGCTTGCTCGGGAAGTTTCGAACCAAAATGGGCTGGACAGGTGGGAAGGGTGCAGCCTATCGCACCAATATAGTGCGATTTTGTGAAGGTTGTTCAGGAAGTGGTGAGCGGACCGTTTTCTATATGAGGTGAAAACGATCCGCAGCGATCAGTGTTGCTCTGACAGCGGCATGCCCGGTGTGCCCGCGTAAAACACCAGAAGCTCAACCGGAGTATCTCCGGTGACGCCGCGATGTTCGGTGCCCACCATCTCGGCCAGGGTTTGGCCTTGCCTCAAGGTGCGCGTAGCCCCACTGCTGCGGGCTTCAACGGTCAACTCACCCGAGACGATGTAGGCGGCGTTGGGCATGGGGTGGGTGTGCCAGGGCAGTTGTGTGCGCGCAGGGATCTTCAGGCGTATCAGCGTGAGCTGCGCCGGGCCGGAAGGGTAGGCTTTGTAGGGTGTGCCATCCCACGACTCGCTGCGTTCAAGCAAAACCTCTTTCTCGATCTGTGCCGCATCCCTTGCCTGTGTGCCGCAGCCCAGCAGCGACAAGCCTACTGCAGCAGCAATCAAGCACTTGAAGGTGTCCATGGTTCCATCCTGTTCAGTGAGTGAACGCTCAGGCTATGGCTGCCGGCCCAGGTGAAGATGCAGGACGGTTCTTCAAATCAGGTAGGCCGAATGCAGAGCTCGGCTGTTGCACGGATCATCGCCAACTGACGCAGCGGATCGTTCAGCGGCTCATGCACGGCTTCGGCCAGCCATTGTGGGCACTGCGGATCGGTGCGCTGCGGGGTGAAGTCAGCCAACTGCTGCAGCAGGCGTTTTTGCAGTTCGTCCAACTGCGGGCGGATCTGTTTCACCAGGTCGGGGCGCGGGTCGTCAGGCGCCTTGCCCTGGAACTGCCAGTCGGACAGGTGGGTGTACTGCACCAGTTTGTTCGCCTCGATCTGCGCCGAGAAAAACTGCTCGACGGTGGCAGGTGCCAATGTGTAGCTCGGTGCCTGGGCGACGACGCTGGCGATCACTTCTTGTTCGCGCTTTTTGTCCTCTACCGGCTTGTGGCTGTCCCATTTGCTTAGCGCTACCTGGTCGGCGATCTCCAGGCGTTCGGCGATGCTGTTGAGCAGCGGGGCGAGCGTGGCGGGCGCCGCAGAGGCGTTGGCGCTGATCAATAGCAGGGCAAAGGCGATTCGAAGTTTCAAGGTCGGTGTCCTGGTCGAGTGGTTGGGCGAGGCCTCAATAGTGAGGCTGTCAGGCTTTTATGTCAGGCAAAAAAAAGACCTCCCGAAGGAGGTCTTTTTCATCACGCTACGTTAAATAGCGCTACCGGATCAGCAGCTGTAGTACAGCTCGTATTCCAGTGGGTGTACGAAGGTGCGAACCTTGATTTCTTCTTCGCTTTTCAGGCCGATGTAAGCGTCGATGAAGTCGTCGCTGAACACGCCGCCTTTGGTCAGGAACGCACGACCCTTGTCCAGCTCTTCCAGGGCTTCTTTCAGGCTGCCGCACACTTGTGGGATCTCTTTGGCCTCTTCAGGCGGCAGGTCGTACAAGTTTTTGTCGGCGGCGTCGCCTGGGTGGATCTTGTTCTGGATACCGTCCAGGCCGGCCATTACCAGGGCTGCGAAGGCCAGGTACGGGTTGGCTGCTGGATCCGGGAAGCGAGCTTCGATACGGCGAGCGCGAGGGCTGGACACGTAAGGAATACGGATCGAAGCGGAACGGTTACGCGCCGAGTAGGCCAGCATTACCGGGGCTTCGAAACCTGGGACCAGACGCTTGTAGGAGTTGGTCGACGGGTTGGTGAAGCCGTTCAGGGCCTTACCGTGCTTGATGATACCGCCGATGAAGTACAGGGCAGTGTCGGACAGGCCGGCATAACCTTCGCCAGCGAAGGTGTTCTTGCCATCTTTGGCGATGGACAGGTGAACGTGCATACCCGAACCGTTATCGCCGTACAGAGGCTTCGGCATGAAGGTAGCGGTACGGCCGTAAGCTACGGCAGTGTTGTGTACGCAGTACTTCAGGGTTTGAACTTCGTCAGCCTTGGCAACCAGGGTGTTGAACTTCACACCGATTTCGTTCTGACCGGCAGTGGCCACTTCGTGGTGGTGCACTTCGATGACCAGGCCCATGTCTTCCATGGCGTTGCACATGGAGGTACGGATTTCGTGGTCGTGGTCGAACGGCGGAACTGGGAAGTAGCCACCTTTGATGCCTGGACGGTGGCCATGGTTGCCGCCTTCCACGTCTTGGTCGGACATCCAGGAGCCTTGTTCGGAGTAGATCTTGAACATGGAACCGGAGATGTCGGACTTGAACTTCACTTGGTCGAAGATGAAGAATTCTGGCTCTGGGCCTACGAATACGGTGTCACCGATACCGGTGGACTTCAGGTATTCCTCGGCACGCTTGGCGATCGCACGTGGGTCGCGGTCGTAGCCTTGCATGGTCGAAGGCTCGATCACGTCGCATACCAGGATCAGGGTCGGCTCTTCGGTGAACGGGTCGAGTACGGCAGTGCTGTCGTCCGGCATCAGGATCATGTCGGAGGCTTCGATGCCTTTCCAGCCAGCGATGGAGGAACCGTCGAACATTTTGCCTTCTTCGAAGAAAGCTTCATCCAGCGCGTCGCGAGCCGGCATGGTCACGTGGTGCTGAGTGCCTTTGGTGTCCGTGAAGCGCAGATCAATCCATTTAACGTCATGATCTTTGATGAGTTGAACCGACTTCGACATAGTGTCCTCCGGGTGGCTTCGGGCTGGGGTAGTGGAGTTAGCCCTTAGAATGTGGGTGATGCCGGCGCGGATAGTCCGCCATGGCAACCTGCCTCACAAGAGAGCAAATTGCATGCCAGTGCGCCAACATGGGTTTTCTGCTCCAAAAACGCCCCTATAAAGGTGCATTGCGACAAAAGCCCAAAAATAGCGCACCGCAATGTAGCGCAAAGGCGCATAAATGCACCTCTTTAGTGCGTTGCGCTTGCGATGCATATTAACTGGTTAAACCTTGAGCGATTTCCGCTATAATCCGCGCCCCCCTTTTTCAGCAGGCCCGGCGCGCGCTGTTTCCATGAAATTAATCGTTAAAGTCTTCCCCGAGATCACCATCAAAAGCCGACCGGTACGGACGCGTTTCATCCGTCAATTGGCCAAGAACATCCGTGCCGTGCTCCGCGATCTGGACCCGGCTGTGGTGGTGAACGGCGTGTGGGACAACCTCGAGCTGGAAACCCGCGTCACCGAGCCCAAAGCCTTGAAGGACATGACCGAGCGCCTGAGTTGCATGCCTGGCATCGCGCATTTCCTGCAGGTGGATGAGTACCCGCTGGGCGACTTCGACGACATCACCGAGAAGTGCAAACAGCACTACGGCAGTGAGCTGGAAGGCAAGATCTTTTCGGTGCGCTGCAAGCGTGCCGGCAAGCACACTTTCAGCTCCATGGATGTCGAGAAATACGTCGGCAGCAAGCTGCGTCGCGAGTGCGGCGCCGCCGGAATTTCCCTGAAAGCGCCGCAAATTGAAGTGCGCATGGAAATTCGCGACCAACGGTTGTTTGTCATCCACAGCCAGCACAACAGCATCGGCGGCTACCCGCTGGGCGCCCTGGAACAGACCCTGGTCTTGATGTCCGGTGGTTTCGATTCCACGGTTGCCGCTTACCAGATCATGCGCCGTGGCCTGATGAGCCACTTCTGCTTCTTTAACCTGGGCGGGCGTGCACACGAATTGGGCGTGATGGAAGTCGCGCACTTTATCTGGAAGAAGTACGGCAGCTCCCAACGCGTGCTATTTGTGAGCGTACCGTTCGAGGAAGTGCTGGGCGAAATTCTCGGCAAAGTCGATAACGGTCATATGGGCGTGGTATTGAAGCGTATGATGTTGCGCGCCGCGTCGCAGATTGCCGACCGCTTGCAGATCGACGCGCTGGTGACTGGCGAGGCGATCTCCCAGGTGTCCAGCCAGACGCTGCCGAACCTGTCGATCATCGACTGCGTTACTGAGAAGCTGGTGTTGCGCCCGCTGATCGCCAGCCACAAGCAGGACATCATCGACCTGGCAGAAGAAATCGGCACCGCCGACTTCGCCAAGCACATGCCCGAGTACTGCGGGGTCATCTCGGTAAACCCCAAGACCCACGCCAAGCGTCATCGCGTGGAGCATGAAGAGAAAGAATTCGACATGGCGATTCTGGAGCGTGCGCTCGAGAACGCCAAACTGGTCCCGATCGATCGCGTAATCGACGAACTGGGCCAGGATGTGAAGATCGAAGAAGTCAGCGAAGCCCTGGCCGGCCAGATCGTCGTCGACATCCGTCACCCGGATGCCGCTGAAGATGAGCCGCTGGAAATTCCTGGCATCGACGTACAAACGCTGCCGTTCTATGCATTGAACGCGCGTTTCAAGGAACTGGATAACAGCCGTCAGTACCTGCTGTATTGCGACAAAGGCGTGATGAGTCGCCTGCATGCCCACCATTTGCTCAGTGAGGGGCATGCCAATGTGCGCGTTTATCGACCGAGCTAAGAGCCCGGGGCTGTTTGCCTGTGGCCTGCGTCACCGGCCCCCCGACTCTGCCGTCAAGCTGTAACGGCAAGGCCTGACTCTACTGTTAATCGCTGCCACGACCTGTCAGCACACCGAATCCTCTGATCGAGATACACAAGTGATCGAAAATCTACGTAACATCGCCATCATTGCTCACGTTGACCATGGTAAAACCACCCTGGTAGACAAACTCCTGCGTCAATCCGGCACCCTGGAGCGCAACGAGCTCAACGACGAGCGCGTGATGGACTCCAACGACCAGGAAAAAGAGCGCGGTATTACCATCCTGGCTAAAAACACCGCTATCAACTGGAACGGCTACCACATCAACATCGTGGACACCCCGGGCCACGCCGACTTCGGCGGCGAAGTAGAACGCGTAATGTCGATGGTTGACTCCGTTCTGCTGCTGGTTGATGCCCAAGACGGCCCTATGCCGCAAACCCGTTTCGTGACCAAGAAGGCGTTCGAAGCCGGCCTGCGTCCGATCGTGTGCATCAACAAGGTTGACCGTCCAGGCGCGCGTCCGGACTGGGTTCTGGACCAGATCTTCGACCTGTTCGACAACCTGGGTGCTACCGAAGAACAGCTGGACTTCAAAGTCGTCTACGCCTCGGCCCTGAACGGTATTGCCGGTCTGGACCACACCGACATGGCTGAAGACATGACCCCGCTGTACCAGTCGATCGTCGACAACGTACCAGCCCCGGCTGTTGACCGTGACGGCGCGTTCCAGATGCAGATCTCCGCACTGGACTACAACAGCTTCCTGGGTGTTATCGGCGTTGGCCGTATCGCTCGTGGTCGCGTCAAGCCGAACACCCCGGTTGTCGCTATCGGCGCCGACGGCAAGAAGCGCAACGGTCGTATCCTGAAGCTGATGGGTCACCACGGTCTGCACCGCATCGACGTTGAAGAAGCGGCAGCTGGCGACATCGTGTGCATCAGCGGTATGGACTCGCTGTTCATCTCCGACACCCTGTGCCACCCGGACACCGTCGAGGCGATGAAGCCTCTGACCGTTGACGAGCCAACCGTTTCCATGACCTTCCAGGTAAACGACTCGCCTTTCTGCGGTAAAGAAGGCAAGTTCGTGACTTCCCGTAACATCAAGGAACGTCTGGACAAAGAGCTGCTGTACAACGTTGCACTGCGCGTTGAAGAAGGCGACTCGGCTGACAAGTTCAAGGTATCCGGCCGTGGTGAGTTGCACCTCTCGGTACTGATCGAAACCATGCGTCGCGAAGGCTTCGAAATGGGCGTTGGTCGTCCAGAAGTGATCATCCGTCAGGTTGACGGCGTGAAGCAGGAACCGTTCGAAAACGTCACCATCGACACCCCGGAAGAATCCCAGGGCAAGGTGATGGAAGAGATGGGTCTGCGTAAAGGCGACCTGACCAACATGGTGCCGGATGGCAAAGGCCGTGTGCGTCTGGAATACAACATCCCTGCGCGTGGTCTGATCGGTTTCCGTAACCAGTTCCTGACCCTGACCAACGGTGCTGGCATCCTGACCTCGATCTTCGATCGCTACGACACCATGAAGTCCGGCGACATGTCCGGCCGTCAGAACGGTGTTCTGGTATCGGTAGAAACCGGCAAGGCGCTGACCTACTCCCTGGAAACCCTCCAGGCGCGTGGCAAGCTGTTCGTTGAACACGGTCAAGAGATCTACAACGGTCAGATCGTTGGTCTGAACAGCCGTGACAACGACATGGGCGTCAACCCAACCAAAGGCAAGAAGCTCGACAACATGCGTGCTTCGGGCAAAGACGAAACCATCGCTCTGGTTCCACCTGTTCGCTTCACCCTGGAACAGGCCCTGGAATTCATCCAGGACGACGAGCTGTGCGAAGTCACGCCTAAGTCGATCCGTCTGCGTAAGAAGATCCTGGACGAAGGCGAGCGTACCCGCGCTGCCAAGAAAGCCAAGAACTGAGTTAACTCAGGCTGAATGAAAAACGCCCCCGGTCGAAAGGCCGGGGGCGTTTTTTTGTGCCTGAAATGTATGCCATAGGGGCTTATTTGTAGGAGCGAGCTTGCTCGCGAAGAACGTCCAGGCACCGCTAGCTACCTGAAGCGCTGCGCTATCGATGGCGGTTTTCGCGAGCAAGCTCGCTCCTACAATGTTCTGCGATCAAAATTTGTCGAGGGTCTTGAACTTGGTCTCGCGCACCACTTCCTTCGGTTTGTACGCGCAATACCCTGGGCGCGGCCCGATTTTCGGGTGGTTGCGGCACGTATCCGGGCGTTTGTCATAAATAGTGCAGAAGCGCGTCTTACGATCCAGGAACAGGCAATCGTTGTTGCTCATGCGCTGCAGGGTAAAAATCTCGGATTTGGAATTGAAGCGCTCGACGATGCCTTCCTTCTGCAACCGCTTGGCGATGTTCTTCGCCGGGTCGCCGAGTTCGAACTCATCGACCAGGCCGATGCGGATCAGGTCCTTGACCTTCACTTCGACCGGCAGCGTGCAGCAGCTGGACACGCAACCACCGCACATGTGCGCGGAATATTTCTGCCACGTTTCGAGACGGTCGAGTTCCGCGGCGGCGATCAATTGAGGCTTCATCAGGGTTCCAAAAGGTGGGGCTGTATCCGGGCGCGCGATCATACCGGGATTGGTGATTTTTTGAACAATATTTTGTGGGTTTCGGCCAGAAGGCGCGCGTTTGCCAAAAGCAGGCACGGCCAATGCATCAAAACCCTGCAAAGGTAAATGCGTTAAAAAAGTGCCGAACCAGAGCGTCTACCGTCTGTCAGACCGTCTAGGCTCTAGCAACTCCTTCTATCTCGCCCGAGGTCGCAATTGATGTCTCAGGAACCACTTGCACGAGAAGCAGAGGTAGCCGCATTTCGCGATGCCGTCTTGACCAAACTCACCTACGCGGTGGGCAAGGACCCGGATCACGCCTTCGACCACGACTGGTTCGAAGCCATTGCCCTGGCCGCACGCGACCAGATGGTCGACCACTGGATGGACCACACGCGGCGCATCTACCGCAAAGGCCAGAAGCGGGTTTACTACCTTTCCCTCGAATTCCTCATCGGCCGCTTGCTCTACGACAGCCTGAGCAACCTCGGCGTGCTGGAAATCGCCCGCGAAGCCCTCTCGGAGCTGGGCGTCGACCTTGAGCGCATTCGCTTGTTGGAGCCCGATGCCGCACTGGGTAACGGTGGTCTAGGCCGCCTGGCGGCGTGCTTCATGGAAAGCATGTCGACCCTGGGCGTGGCCGGCCACGGTTATGGCATTCGTTATGAACACGGCCTGTTCCGCCAGGCGATTGTCGATGGTTGGCAGCAGGAGCAGACCGAACACTGGCTGGATTTCGGCAACCCCTGGGAATTCGAGCGCCCTGAAGTGGTGTACCCGATCGGCTTTGGGGGCAGCGTCGAAACCCTGGATGACGGCACCGGCAAGATGATTCAGCGGTGGACGCCGAACGAAACCGTGCGCGCCATTGCCTATGACACGCCAGTCGTCGGCTGGCGCGGTGCCAGCGTCAACACCCTGCGCCTGTGGCGTGCCCGGGCGGTGGAAGACCTGCATTTGGAGCGTTTCAACGCCGGTGACCACCTGGGCGCCGTCGCCGAAGTGGCCCGTGCCGAAAGCATCTCCCGAGTGCTTTACCCGGCCGACAGCACCGAAGCGGGGCAGGAATTGCGCCTGCGCCAGGAATACTTCTTCGTCGCCGCCTCCCTGCAAGACCTGCTGCGTCGCCACAAGAACATGCACGGCTCAGTACTCAGCCTGGGCGAACACGCGGCGATCCAACTCAACGACACCCACCCGTCCATTGCCGTGGCCGAGTTGATGCGCCAATTGGTCGACCTGCATGACATTCCCTGGGAAGCCGCGTGGGATGTGACGGTCGAAACCCTTTCCTACACCAACCACACGCTGCTGCCTGAAGCGCTGGAAACCTGGCCGGTCGGCTTGATGGAACGCATGCTGCCCCGGCACATGCAGATCATCTACCTGATCAATGCCCAGCACATCGATTCGTTGCGCGCCAAGGGTATCCATGACTTTGACGTGCTGCGCGCCGTGTCGCTGATCGAAGAAGACAACGGCCGACGCGTGCGCATGGGCAACCTGGCGTTCCTGGGTTCCCACAGCGTCAACGGCGTGTCCGGCCTGCACACTCAATTGATGCGCAGCACCGTGTTCTCCGAGCTGCACAAGCTGTACCCGGAGCGCATCAATAACAAAACCAACGGCATTACCTTCCGTCGCTGGTTGTACCAGGCCAACCCTAAGCTTACGTCCATGCTGGTGGAAGCGCTCGGCCCGGACATTCTCGACAAGCCCGAAGAACGGCTGGTGGAGCTAGAGCCATTTGCCGAAAAACAGACGTTCCGCAAGGCCTTTGCCGAGCAGCGTCTGCACAGCAAGCGGGCGCTTGCGGACATCATTCATGAGCGCCTGGGCATTGCGGTCAACCCGGCGGCGATGTTCGACGTGCAGGTCAAGCGGATCCACGAATACAAGCGTCAACTGCTCAACCTGCTGCACACCGTGGCGTTGTACCAGGCGATCCGCGCCGAACCGGGCACCGACTGGGTGCCGAGGGTGAAGATCTTCTCCGGCAAGGCGGCGGCCAGTTATCACCAGGCCAAGCTGATCATCAAACTGACCAACGACATCGCCCGCACGGTCAACAACGACCCGACCGTACGCGGTTTGCTCAAGGTGGTGTTCCTGCCCAACTACAACGTCAGCCTGGCGGAAAGCATCATTCCGGCGGCGGATTTGTCGGAGCAGATCTCCACCGCCGGCTTCGAAGCCTCGGGCACCAGCAACATGAAATTCGGCCTCAACGGCGCGCTGACCATCGGCACCATGGACGGCGCCAACGTGGAAATGCATGAGCGTGTGGGCGCCGAGCATATGTTTATCTTCGGCCTCAGTGCGCAGCAGGTCGAAGCCCGTAAACACGCGGGTGAGTTCAACGCAGGTCCTGATATCGCGGCATCTCACCGGTTGAACGACGTGCTGCAAGCGATCCGTGGCGGGGTGTTCTCGCCGGATGATCCGGGCCGTTATGTGGGGCTGATCGACGGGTTGATCGACTACGACCGCTTCCTGGTGTGTGCCGACTTTGATTCGTACTGGGACGCCCAGGCGCGAGTCGAGGCGCATTGGCATGACTCAAAGGCCTGGTGGCGTTCGGCGGTGCTGAATACGGCGCGTATGGGCTGGTTCAGTTCGGATCGGACGATCAGGGAGTACGCGACCGAGATCTGGAAAGCCCTCGACTAGATCCCCTGTAGGAGCGAGCTTGCTCGCGAAAAGCGTCAACGATAACGCGTGCATTCAGATTTAACGCGGTATCTTTGCGTTCTTCGCGAGCAAGCTCGCTCCTACAGTGCCGGTTGGCTTAGGGATATCGACCATGCAATGGATTTTCATGCTGATTGGCCTGGTGCTCGGCTGGACGCTCGACGAGTCGTTCAGTGATGCGGGCATTGGTGCGCTGCTCGGGTTGGGCATTGGCCAGGCGATTCGCCTGGCGCAGCTGTCGGCCAAGTCGGACCAGCAGGCGCGTCAGTTGGAAACCACGCAGAAGTCGCTGATTGCACTGGGCGAACGCCTGCGGCAGTTGGAAGTCCCTACGCCTGCAAGCAGCATGAGGATTGAACCCTCTGTTCCCGAATCGGCACCTGTCGCCAAGTCACCCGAATTGGTGTGGGAGCTGCCTGCCGAATTGGCACCCGTTGCCCGGGTCCCGGAGCCGAGCCAGCCGCTGTTGGATGACGTGTGGACGCCAGCGCCGACGTCTAAAGAACCCGCAACCCCTCGCGGCCCCAACCTGATCGAACGTGCCATCGAGGGTGCGCGCAATTGGCTGCTCGGCGGCAACACCGTGCTGCGCGTCGGCGTGGTGCTGTTATTCCTCGGCCTGGCCTTCCTGCTGCGTTATGCCACCGAAGGCATGGTGGTACCGATCGAGTTGCGTTACGCCGGTGTTGCCGCCGCTGCGCTGGGCCTGTTGGGTCTGGGCTGGTGGCTGCGGCTGCGTAACAGCAGCTACGGCTTGATGCTGCAAGGCGCGGGGATTGCGGTGTTGTACCTCACCGTGTTCGCGGCGATGCGTTTGCATCCGCTGATCGATCCGGGCGCGGCAATGGGGTTGTTGGTCGCCGTCACGGTATTTTCAGCGATCCTGGCGATCACCCAGGATGCGCTCGGCCTGGCCTGTGCGGCAGCGTTGGGCGGTTTTGCGGCGCCGATCCTGGTATCGACCGGCGCCGGAAGCCATGTGGCGCTGTTCAGCTACTTTGCGTTGCTCAACGCCGGCATCCTCACGATTGCCTGGTTCAAGGCCTGGCGCCTGCTGAACGTGATCGGTTTTGTAGGCACCTTCGGGATCGGTTTCGCCTGGGGCATGCGCTCCTACACGCCGGAGCTGTTGTGGAGCACCGAGCCGTTCCTGATCCTGTTTTTCGCGATGTACCTGGCCATCGGCCTGTTGTATGCCCGGCGCAAATTGCTGGAGGTGGGCGAGGGCGACAGCCTGGGTACGCAATTGCGCAAGGGCGATTATGTCGACGGGACCCTGCTGTTCGGCCCGCCGCTGGTGGGCTTTGGCTTGCAGTTCGCGCTAGTGCAACACCTTGAGTTCGCCGCTGCGTTCAGTGCGCTGGGCCTGGGCATCCTTTACATGGTCTTGGCGCGTGTACTCAGTGGCGGGCGCGCCGTGCTCCTGACGGAAACCTGCCTGGCCCTGGGTGTGATCTTCGCCAGCCTGGCCATTCCCTTGGGCCTTGATGCGCGCTGGACGGCTGCCGCGTGGGCCGTCGAAGGCGCCGGGATCTTCTGGCTCGGTCTGCGCCAGCATCGCCCTGTGGCGCGGGCGTTCGCCTTGTTGCTGCAACTGGGCTCGCTGCTCGCCTTTCTCAGCGAACTGCGCGACGGCCAGGACACCTTGCTGCAGGGGCCTCCACTAGGGGCGTTGTTGCTGGGTGCGGCATTGTTGTTCAGCTTTTATCAATTACACAAAGCCGCGCCGGAGCAGACACGGCGTTGGGAGCGCCTGGGCGCTCCAGGGCTCGCCGTACTCGGCCTGGGTTGCGCCTATCTGTTGGCGCCGCTGTTGTTTTCGACCCAAGGCAGCATCGTCGGTTGGGCGGTTGCTGGTCTCGCGACCGTGTGGGCGGGTCAGCGAATCGGCTCGCCCGTGGTGGTGTGCTGTGGGGTTGCGGTGCAGGTGCTTGCGGGCGCGCTGTTTGCGCTCGACCCTGTGGACAATGCCTGGACACCGCTGATCATTGCCTTGGCCGCGATGCTCGGCGCCTGGCGCTTGCCACGTGGCCGTTTGTCTGCAGGTCTGTTGGCCTGGGGCGTGGCGTGGTGGGTGCTGGCGGTGATCATTGAAGTGTGGCGCTTGGCACCCGTGGCCTTGCACGCAGCGCTGTTGCTGCTGGCGGCTGCGTTGAGCGGGGTGATCTGGACGGCACTGGCGCTGCGTTTGCGCTGGGTGGCGTTGGGTATCGCCAGCACGTTGCTGATGCCTGCGGCGGGTCTCGTGCTGTGGGGCGTGTGGACCGAGTATTACCACCCAGCCGCGCAGTTCGGCTGGCTGGCCTGGCTGGCGGTGTTCGTGGTGCATTTCATCTCGCTGCGGCGTTTGGCGGCTCTGGTGCCTGGAAAAGTCTTGAGCGCGGCTCATGTGCTGGGCTGCTGGATGTTGATCGGCGTGCTGGCGCTGGAACTGCGTTACGGCTTGCTGGTGCTGTCGAGTGAGTACAACGCCTGGCGCTGGCTGGGCTGGGCGATTCTGCCAAGCCTGTACCTGGTGCTCGCCGCCGCGCCACGCAGTTGGCCGTGGCCTGTTTCCGCGTACCCAAGGGAATACAGTGTGCTCGCCGCATTGCCCCTTGCGGTGCTGATGCTCGGTTGGTTCTGGCTGGCGAATATCTTCAGTGACGGCACGGCCGAGCCGCTGCCCTATGTGCCGCTGCTCAACCCGCTGGACCTGGGCCTGTTGTTCGCGCTGCTGGGCATTTACCTGTGGTCGCGCAGTGTGGCGCCGCAGCGCGGGCCGCGTGTCGAGTTGATCGCTCAGGGCGTGGCCGGCATTTCGCTGTTTGCCTTCTTTACCGCGCTGGTGATGCGCACCGCCCACCATTGGGGCGGCGTGCCGTTTCATCTGGATGCGCTGCTGGCGTCCATGCTGGTGCAGGCGGGCCTGTCGATCGTCTGGACCCTGATCGCCCTCGGCCTGATGATCGGCGGCCACCTGCGTCATCGTCGCGAAGTGTGGCTGATCGGCGCGGCACTGATTGCGGTGGTGGTGGCCAAGCTGTTCTTTGTCGAACTGAGCAACCGCGGCGGCTTGGCGCGGATCGTGTCGTTTATCGGCGTGGGCGGTTTGTTGCTGGTGGTGGGTTACTTTGCGCCGCTGCCGCCTAAACGCGTTGAAAAATGAGGGAGCATCTTCTTGATGGGTAAGCTGAGTCTGAGTGGGTTGACGGTATGGATGCTGTGCTCGGCGGCGTTTGCTCAAGAGCGTCCGGCGGATTTCGCCACCCAAGTGCCGCTGGTCGTGAGCGGCACGGGTCCCTGGTATCGCCTGGAGCTGCCATTGGCGGTTCAACTAAATGCACGCCAGGCCGATCTCAGCGATGTGCGGGTGTTCAACGCTGCCGGTGAACCCCAGGCCTATGCGCTGCCGCGCCAGTCCGCGCAACGCTCCGAGACTCGCAACGTCACCGACGTGAAGTGGTTCCCACTGTACGCCGCCGACACTCAAACAGCCTTGCCCGACGTGGTGATGAAGGCCACCACCACAGGCACCTTGGTGGAAATCACTCCATCCACTGCACCGAACCCCGGCAATCAAGTGCTGCGCGGCTGGGTGTTGGACGCCAGTGCGATCAAAGCGCCTTTGCAGCAATTGAGCCTGGACTGGAGCCATGAGCAGGAGGGCTTCCAGCGTTTCAGCATTGAAGCCAGTGATGACTTGCAGCACTGGCAAGCCTGGGGCGATGGGCAAGTGGCGCGTTTGTCATTTGCCGACGAGCGGGTCGAGCAGCATGACGTGAGCCTGCCGGGGCAATCGGCGCGTTACCTACGCTTGGTCTGGCAAGGCCAGGCGGCGCCATTGCTGACCTCTGCCCAGTTGGTGAGTGCCACCCGCAGCAGCTTGCCCATGCCTTTGATGTGGTCGCAACCCTTGACGGGCACGCGGCTCAAGGCCGGGGAATACAACTGGCAGTTGCCCACGGGGCTGAGTCTTGAGCGGCTGCGCATCGAGTTGAAACAACCCAACACCCTGGCGCCGGTGACATTAGCCGGGCGCAGGGACAGCAAGCAGGCCTGGCAACCCCTGAGCAATGGCGTGCTGTATCGCCTGACCCAGAATGGCCGGGACGTGGTACAGGATGAGTTGCAGTTGCCGGGCCAGACGGTGGCCGAGCTCAAACTGACCGTAGATGAGCGCGGTGGCGGCCTGGGTGTCGAGGCGCCGGCGCTGCGCTTTGCGGTACGCGCTACGCAGTTGGTGTTCCTGGCGCGGGGTGAGCCGCCGTTCACGCTGGCGCTGGGCAACGCGTCGGTCAAGGCGGCGAACCTTCCGCTCTCGACCCTGATTCCCGACTACCGCGCCGAGCGTCTCAAGACGTTGGGGCAGGCCAAGGTCAGCGGAGAAGTCGCCACTGCGGCCCCCGTGCTCCAGCCCACTGCCGATACCGCAACAGACTGGAAAAAACTCGGCCTCTGGGCCGTGTTGCTGCTCGGCGTGGCGGCACTGGGCGCCATGGCCTACAGTTTGCTGCGCAAGCTGCCGGTGGCACGTTAAATAAAGTCCATGAACTCTATTGGGTTTAAATCCTCTGATAGGAGGAAATACGCCCCGACTCGCGTTAAACTGCGCGGGTTTTCAAGCCCCCCATTTTCCGGAGCCTTACATGTCCCGCGTTACCTTGAGTCGCTATTTGATTGAGCAGACCCGCAGCAACAACACGCCTGCCGATCTGCGCTTCCTTATCGAAGTGGTGGCGCGTGCTTGCAAGGAAATCAGCCACGCCGTGTCCAAAGGCGCACTGGGTGGTGTCCTGGGCAGCATGGGCACCGAAAACGTGCAGGGCGAAGTGCAGAAGAAACTCGACGTGATTTCCAACGAGATTCTGCTCGAAGCCAACGAATGGGGCGGCCACCTGGCCGGCATGGCGTCCGAAGAAATGGACAATGCCTACCAGATTCCGGGCAAATACCCGAAAGGCGCCTACCTGCTGGTGTTTGACCCACTGGACGGCTCGTCCAACATCGACATCAACGCTCCGGTTGGTACGATCTTCTCGGTACTGCGTTGCCCGAACGAATACCTGAGCCAGAACGAGCCGCTGAACGAGAAAGCGTTCCTGCAGCCAGGTACCCAACAGGTTGCTGCCGGCTACGCCATCTACGGCCCACAGACCATGCTGGTGCTGACCTTGGGCGACGGCGTCAAGGGCTTCACCCTGGACCGCGAAATGGGCAGCTTCGTACTGACCCACGAAGACATCACCATTCCTGCTTCTACTCAGGAATTTGCGATCAACATGTCCAACCAGCGCCACTGGGAAGAACCTGTGACCCGCTACGTGGGCGAGTTGATGGCCGGTGAAGAAGGCCCGTTGAAGAAAAACTTCAACATGCGCTGGGTCGCTGCGATGGTTGCCGACGTGCACCGTATCCTGACCCGTGGTGGCCTGTTCATGTACCCACGCGACAGCCGCGAGCCGTCCAAGCCAGGCAAACTGCGCCTGATGTACGAAGCCAACCCGATGTCCTTCCTGGTTGAGCAAGCCGGCGGCGCGTCCACCGACGGCCACCAGCGCATTCTCGACATCCAGCCTGAAGGCCTGCACCAGCGTGTGGCGGTGTTCCTGGGTTCGAAGGAAGAAGTTGAGCGGGTGACGGCGTATCACAAGAAGTAACGTGATGCGATAAGTGGCTGGCGTTGTTGTGAGCCGGTTCACCCTTGAAGAAGCCCCGAAACGTTTCAGCGTTTTCGGGGCTTTTTTGTTTTCGCTCATCGGGAACCAGACACCTCTTTTCCCTTCTAAGCTTCTGGCAGATACCCACGCTGCTTCGTCCCTCCAGGAGTTTTTCCATGTCGTTACGCCGTCTCGCTTTGCTGGCTTTTTGCGTGCTGTTGGCCGCTTGCAGCAAGGTCAACCAAGAAAATTATCAAAAATTGTCGGCTGGCATGGCCAAGGCTGAAGTGGAGTCGTTGCTGGGCAAGCCAACCGATTGCTCCGGCGCGCTGGGCATGTCCAGTTGCACCTGGGGCGATAAAAACAGCTTTATCAGCGTTCAATATGCCGGTGACAAGGTTCTGATGTTTTCCGGGCAAGGCCTGAAGTAAACCGGGGCGAGAGCCTGCGGGAGAAGAAGAATGATCCGTTTTGTTTTGTTCCTTTGTGCCAGCCTGTTTTTGGCGGGCTGCGCCAGCCATTCTGGCGATGATCTGCAACCCAAGACAGCGAGCAACGTCAATCTCAAGCGTTACCAGGGCACCTGGTATGAGTTGGCTCGATTGCCGATGTACTTCCAGCGCAACTGCGCGCAGTCCGAAGCCCGCTACACCTTGTTGCCCGATGGCGACATGTCGGTGTTCAACCGCTGCCTGACGACCGAATGGAAGTGGGAAGAAGCCAAGGGCACCGCCACCCCGCAAGTGCCGGGCAAGACCGACAAGCTCTGGGTGGAATTCAACAATTGGTTCACCGCGCTGTTACCGGGCGTTGCCAAGGGTGATTACTGGGTGCTGTACGTCAGCGATGACTACAAGACCGCGATTGTGGGTAGCCCGAGCCGGCGCTATATGTGGATCCTGTCGCGCACGCCGACGGTCAGCGCGGACACCCGCGAAGACTTGTTGAGCAGGGCGCGGCAGCAGGGGTATGACACCACGCGATTGATCTGGCGTACGTCGGACAAGCAGATGGCAAAGACCTCGCAGTAACCCTGGGCCACCACCATCAATAAATGTGGGAGCTGGCTTGCCTGCGATAGCATCACCACGGTGTAACTGATACACCTTGGTGCCTGTATCGCAGGCAAGCCAGCTCCCACATTTGTTATGTGTCGCGTGTTAGCCCAGTAGCGCTCTCAAAACTTGCGTGAACGCCCGGCTGCTTTCTTCTTCACCGGCATGATGCCCATCGCGCACCACCCACTTTCCATTCACCAGCACATCCCGCACCTGCCGATCCCCACCCGCAAACAGCCAGCGATTCAGAATTCCATCCTCTGTTGCCGTCGCCAGGTAGGGATCATTGCCATCCAGCACAATCCAATCCGCACGCTTGCCCACTTCCAGCCGACCAATCGGTTGCCCCAACGCTTGGGCTCCGCCGTCCAGCGCGGCGTCAAACAGCGTACGGCCGACCATCGGCTGATCACTGCGATACAACCGATTACGCCGCTGATCGCGCAGGCGCTGGCCATATTCCAACCAACGCAGCTCTTCTACCACGCTCAATGACACATGGCTGTCGGAGCCGATACCCACGCGTCCGCCCTGGGCCAGAAAGTCCACCGCCGGGAAAATCCCGTCGCCCAAGTTGGCCTCGGTGGTCAGGCACAAGCCGGCAATCGCGCGGCTCTTGGCCATGCGTGCGACTTCATCCGCATCGGCATGAGTGGCATGCACCAGGCACCAGCGCTCATCCACTTCAACGTTGTCATACAGCCATTGCAGCGGGCGTTTGCCGCTCCAGGCCAGGCAGTCATCGACTTCCTTTTGCTGCTCGGCGATGTGGATATGCACCGGGCACGCCTTGTCGCTGGCGGCCAGCACGTCATTGATTTGCTGCGGCGTCACCGCGCGGAGCGAGTGGAAACACAGCCCCAACTGTTGCGCCGGTTGTGTGGCGAGGAGGGGTTTCAACCGCGCCTGCAGGTCGAGGTAGTTTTCAGTGCTGTTGATAAACCGCCGCTGGCCTTCATTCGGCGCCTGGCCGCCAAACCCCGAGTGGGTGTAAAGCACCGGTAGCAGTGTCAGGCCAATCCCGCTGCTGGCCGCCGCCTGGCTGATCTGCCGTGACAGCTCCGTGCGATCGGCATACGGCTGGCCGCTGACGTCGTGATGCACATAGTGAAATTCGGCCACCGAGGTGTAGCCGGCCTTGAGCATCTCGATATACAGCTGGCGCGCGATCACCTGCAATTGGTCCGGGCTGATCTTGCCCACCATGCGGTACATCAGGTCGCGCCAGGTCCAGAAGCTGTCATTCGGATTGCCCGCCACTTCGGCCAAACCGGCCATGGCGCGCTGGAATGCATGGGAGTGTAGGTTGGGCATACCCGCTAAAACCGGGCCTCTCAGCCGTTCAGCACCCTCTGCACTGGCATTGGCCTCAACTTTTGTCAGCAGGCCCTCGGCACTGACTTCAAGACGTACATCATTGGCCCATCCATTAGGCAGCAGCGCGCGTTCGGCAAAGAAAGCGGACATGATCAAGGCACCCCGGTCGTGTGTTTATTTGTATATACATATACAGACGTTTGCCTGCTCGGTAAACTCCGGCAATCTATGCATCTTTTCCCCCTGCAAGGATTCCCTGTGCCGACTCCGCCTGCTAAGTCTTCGCTGGCTGCCCACATGGACGAAAGTCCGGCGCCCTTGTATGCCCGCGTCAAACAGATGATCAGCCAGCAGATTCTCAACGGCAACTGGCCGCCCCATTACCGTGTACCGTCAGAGAGCGAACTGGTCAGTCAGTTGGGTTTCAGCCGCATGACCATCAATCGCGCCCTGCGCGAGCTCACCGCTGAAGGTTTGCTGGTGCGCATGCAAGGTGTCGGTACCTTTGTCGCCGAGCCCAAGAGCCAGTCCGCCCTGTTCGAAGTGCACAACATTGCCGATGAGATCGCCTCACGCGGTCATCGGCATACCTGCCAAGTCATCCACCTGGGCGAAGAGGCCGCCGGTTCCGAGCGCGCCGTCGCCTTGGAGATGCGTGAAGGCGGGCGCGTGTTCCATTCATTGATCGTGCACTTCGAAAACGATATTCCCGTGCAAATCGAAGACCGCTTCGTCAACGCCCTGGTCGCGCCGGAATACCTGCAGCAGGATTTCACCCAGCAAACGCCTTACGCCTACTTGAACCAGGTAGCGCCGCTGACCGAAGGCGAGCACGTGGTCGAAGCCATCCTTGCCGACGCCGCCGAGTGCAAGCTGCTGCAGATCGAGCCTACCGAGCCGTGCCTGTTGATTCGCCGACGCACCTGGTCGGGCCGCCAGCCGGTGACCGCCGCGCGTTTGATCCACCCCGGTTCCCGTCATAGCCTCGAAGGACGTTTCAGTAAATGAGTAGCGTAAAAGTCTGGCGCGCCGCTGAGTACGTCCGCATGCCGTGGAAAAACGGCGGCGGCAGCACTGAAGAAATCACCCGAGATGCCGGCGCAGGGCTGGATGGCTTTGGCTGGCGCTTGTCGATTGCGGATATCGCTGAATCCGGCGGTTTCTCCACCTTCGCCGGCTACCAGCGCGTGATCACCGTGATCCAGGGCGCCGGTATGGTGTTGACCGTAGACGGCGAGGAACAGCGCGGGTTGCTGCCGCTGCAAGCTTTTGCGTTCAAGGGTGACAGCCAGGTGTCATGCCGTTTGATCACCGGGCCGATCCGCGACTTCAACCTGATCTATTCGCCCCAGCGTTACCACGCACGGCTGCAATGGATCGATGGCGAACAGCGCTTCTTCAGCACGGCGCAGACAGTGCTGGTGTTCAGTGTCGCGGATGAAGTGAAGGTGTTGGACCAGAAACTTGGCCATCACGACTGCCTGCAAGTGGACGGTAACACTGACCTGCTGGACCTCTCCATCAGCGGTCGCAGTTGCGTAATTGAACTGACCGCACGCGGTTAAAACTGTGGGAGCTGGCTTGCCTGCGATAGTGGTGTATCAGTATCAGATGTGCTGACTGACGCACCGCTATCGCAGGCAAGCCAGCTCCCACCTTTGTTTCGTGGTGAGCAAAAAACTGTTTCCAGCCTCTGCACCACTTTGTTACCGAATGCCCCAGCGTGGCGCAAAACCACGCTGTCGTGACAAACCTCCCGCGCTGTAAAACTCTCCCGTAAGAAATTTCATCAAGTCTCGAAGCCTTAATTTCCAAGGCTTGCGCGCGCTTTCCAAAAAAATCTCAACAGCACTCCCAGCAAGTTGGCCGCTCGATTGCATATGCTTGTATGTACAAGTAAAGATGTGTGCGTAAGACTCTCCTTCGCACCATCCATGTTCGCGCATCGTGCCGAGGAGTCCAGCAGTGACCGATTTTTCTAAAGCCAAGCCTACAAAATACCGCGACGTCGAAATCCGTGCCGCCCACGGTAACAAGCTCACCGCCAAAAGCTGGCTGACTGAAGCGCCGCTGCGCATGCTGATGAACAACCTCGACCCGCAAGTGGCCGAGAACCCGAAAGAATTGGTGGTGTACGGCGGTATCGGTCGTGCGGCGCGCAACTGGGAGTGCTACGACCAAATTGTCGAGAGCCTCACTAACCTGAATGACGACGAAACCCTGCTGGTGCAATCCGGCAAGCCGGTTGGCGTATTCAAGACCCACAGCAACGCCCCACGTGTGCTGATCGCCAACTCCAACCTGGTGCCGCACTGGGCCAGTTGGGAACACTTCAACGAACTGGATGCCAAGGGCCTGGCCATGTACGGCCAGATGACCGCTGGCAGCTGGATCTACATCGGCAGCCAGGGCATCGTCCAAGGCACCTACGAAACCTTCGTCGAAGCCGGTCGCCAGCATTACAACAGCGACCTGACTGGCCGTTGGGTGCTCACCGCCGGCCTCGGCGGCATGGGCGGCGCGCAGCCTCTGGCCGCGACCCTGGCCGGCGCGTGCTCGCTGAACATTGAATGCCAGCAGGTCAGCATCGACTTCCGCCTGAACAGCCGCTATGTCGACGAGCAAGCCACCGACCTCGACGATGCTTTGGCGCGTATCGCCAAGTACACCAAGGAAGGCAAGGCCATCTCCATCGCCCTGCTGGGTAACGCGGCGGAAATCCTGCCGGAACTGGTCAAGCGCGGCGTGCGCCCGGACATGGTCACCGACCAGACCAGCGCCCACGACCCACTCAACGGCTACCTGCCGGCCGGCTGGGCCTGGGACGAATACCGCGCCCGCGCCAAGACCGAGCCGGCTGCCGTGATCAAGGCGGCCAAGCAGTCGATGGCCGTGCACGTCAAAGCCATGCTGGAATTCCAGAAACAAGGCATCCCGACCTTCGACTACGGCAACAACATCCGCCAGATGGCCCAGGAAGAAGGCGTGGAAAACGCCTTCGACTTCCCAGGTTTCGTCCCGGCCTACATCCGCCCACTGTTTTGCCGTGGCATCGGCCCGTTCCGTTGGGCGGCACTGTCCGGCGACCCACAAGACATCTACAAGACCGACGCCAAAGTCAAAGAGCTGATCCCCGACGACGCCCACCTGCACAACTGGCTGGACATGGCGCGCGAGCGCATCAGCTTCCAGGGCCTGCCGGCGCGTATCTGCTGGGTGGGCCTGGGCCAGCGCGCCAAGCTCGGCCTGGCTTTCAACGAAATGGTACGCAGCGGCGAGTTGTCGGCACCGGTGGTGATCGGCCGTGACCACCTCGACTCCGGCTCGGTCGCAAGCCCGAACCGCGAAACCGAAGCCATGCAGGACGGTTCCGACGCCGTGTCCGACTGGCCACTGCTCAACGCCTTGCTCAACACCGCCAGCGGCGCCACCTGGGTTTCGTTGCACCACGGCGGCGGTGTAGGCATGGGCTTCTCCCAGCACTCCGGCATGGTGATTGTCTGCGACGGCACCGACGAAGCGGCTGAGCGCATTGCCCGCGTACTGCACAACGACCCGGCCACCGGTGTGATGCGCCACGCAGACGCCGGCTACCAGATCGCGATTGATTGCGCCAAGGAGCAGGGCTTGAACCTGCCGATGATCAAAGGCTGACACACCCACTGTAGGAGCGAGCTTGCTCGCGAAGAACGTACATTCAACGCAGCGATGCGCCTGGAATATCTTCGCGAGCAAGCTCGCTCCTACAGAAAGAAGTGAACAATCCATCAGAGGTTGAAAGTAAATGGCTGACGCACGTGCAAGCACCACCCCGTTGATCGAGAAACGTTCGATCGACTACATCCCGGAAGCGGAAAGACACGGTCGTCTATTGAGCCAGTTCACCCTGTGGATGGGGGCCAACCTGCAGATCACCGCGATTGTCACCGGGGCCTTGGCCGTGGTGTTGGGCGGTGATGTGTTCTGGTCGTTGATCGGCCTGTTGGTCGGTCAATTGATCGGCGGTGGCGTGATGGCGTTGCATGCGGCGCAGGGACCCAAGCTGGGCCTGCCGCAGATGATCTCCAGTCGCGTACAGTTTGGTGTCTACGGCGCGGCGATTCCGATCGTGCTGGTGTGCCTGATGTACCTCGGCTTCACCGCCACCGGCACGGTATTGTCCGGCCAGGCGCTGGGCCAGTTGTTCGGGGTCAGCGACAGCACCGGCATTCTGATCTTCGCCAGTGTCATCGTGCTGGTCACGGTGCTCGGTTATCGGGTGATCCACTTTATCGGGCGTGTCGCCAGCGTCATTGGCGTGATCGCCTTTGTCTACCTGTTCAGCCGCCTGATGAGCCAGACCGACGTTGGTGCACTCCTGCAGATCCGCCACTTCAGCTGGAGCAGTTTCCTGCTGGCGGTGTCGCTTGCGGCGTCCTGGCAGATCGCTTTCGGCCCTTACGTGGCGGACTACTCACGCTACTTGCCGAGCAAGACCTCGTCGGTAAAAACCTTTCTCGCCGCCGGTGCCGGTTCGGTGATCGGCGCGCAGGTGGCGATGGTCCTCGGCGTGTTTGCCGCGGCCATGTCCAACGGGCAATTCGCCGGTCACGAAGTGGCCTACATCGTTGGCTTGAGTGGCACGGGGGCCACCGCTGCGCTGCTGTACTTCAGCATCGCGTTCGGCAAGGTCACCATCTCCACGCTCAACTCCTACGGCAGCTTCATGTGCATCGCGACCATCATCAGCGGCTTCCGTGGCCGCCTGGAGGTCACGCGCTTGCAACGCCTGGTGTTCGTGCTGGCGATTGTCGGCACCGCGACCTTGATCGCCTTGCTCGGCCAGCATTCGTTCCTCGGCGCGTTCAAGTCTTTCATCCTGTTCCTGCTGGCGTTCTTCACGCCCTGGAGCGCGATCAACCTGGTGGACTACTACTGCATCACCCGCGAGCGTTATGACGTACCGGCGCTGGCCGACCCCAACGGTCGTTATGGTCGCTGGAACCTGCTCGGTATCAGCGTGTACGTGTTCGGCGTGCTGGTGCAGTTGCCGTTCATCTCCACCAAGTTCTACACCGGCCCGTTGGTGGCCGCGCTGGGTGATGTGGACATTTCCTGGATCATCGGTCTGGTACTGCCGGCAGCGCTGTATTACCTGTGTGCGAAAAAATGGCACGGCACGGTGCCCGATCAACTGATCCTGCCACCAGAGCAGGGCGCTATACCAAGAACAAACGGGCTGGCGGCACAAGCCTGATGGGACGTGGACAGGGCAGGACGCCTACTGACTGCCGTAATCCATTTCAAGATTGGGAGCGTCACAACAATGAAAATGCATAAGACCCTGATGGCCACCCTGCTCTCTGCAGGTTTGCTGGCAAGCGCTGGCGCCCAGGCGGCGGGCTGGTGCGAATCCGGCAAGCCGGTGAAATTCGCGGGCCTGAACTGGGAAAGCGGCATGTTGCTCACCGACATCCTGCAAACCGTGCTGGAAAAAGGCTACGACTGCAAAACCGACAGCCTGCCGGGCAACTCCATCACCATGGAAAACGCCCTGAGCAGCAACGACATCCAGGTCTTTGCCGAAGAGTGGGTGGGCCGCAGTGAAGTCTGGAACAAGGCAGAAAAGGCCGGCAAAGTCGTCGGCGTCGGCGCCCCGGTAGTCGGTGCCATCGAAGGCTGGTACGTGCCGCGTTATGTGATCGAAGGCGATGCCAAGCGCAAGCTGGAAGCCAAGGCCCCCGACCTGAAAAACATTGCCGACCTGGCCAAGTACGCCGCGGTGTTCAAGGATCAGGAAGAGCCCTCCAAAGGCCGTTTCTACAACTGCCCGGCTGGTTGGACCTGCGAGCTGGACAACAGCGAAATGCTGAAAAGCTACGGCCTGGAAAATTCCTACACCAACTTCCGCCCAGGCACCGGCCCGGCGCTGGATGCGGCGGTGCTGTCGAGCTACAAGCGCGGCGAGCCGATCCTGTTCTACTACTGGTCGCCCACCCCGCTGATGGGCCAGGTCGACCTGGTCAAGCTGGAAGAAAAACCCGGTGTGGATAAAAGCGTGACCATCAAGGTCGGCCTGTCCAAGACCTTCCACGAGCAAGCCCCGGAACTGGTGGCCGTGCTGGAAAAGGTCAACCTGCCGATCGACCTGCTGAACCAGAACCTGGGTCGCATGGCCAAGGAGCGAATTGAGTCGCCAAAACTGGCGAAAATTTTCCTCAAGGAACATCCTGAAGTCTGGCACGCATGGGTGAGCGACGACGCAGCCAAGAAAATCGACGCGGCCTTGTAGGTTGAGCGTTTCCGGTTGCCTTCACCGGCAACCGGACGCCTAGCCACAACCCACTGGATCGAGAGCACGATATGTTTCCTGAGAGTTTTACGTTTTCCATTGCCGACTGGGTCAACGGTTGGGTGGATTCACTGGTCACCAACTACGGCGATGTGTTCCGGCACATTTCCGACACCCTGCTATGGGCCATCGTCAACCTGGAAGGGTTGCTGCGTGCAGCGCCCTGGTGGCTGATGCTGGCCATCGTCGGCGGCGTCGCCTGGCACGCCACCCGCAAGGTGCTGACCACGGCATTGATCGTCGGCTTGCTGTTCCTGGTGGGCGCAGTTGGCCTGTGGGACAAGCTGATGCAAACCCTGGCACTGATGATGGTCGCCACGGTGATCTCGGTGCTGATCGGCGTGCCGTTGGGCATCCTGTCCGCACGCAGCAATCGCCTGCGCTCGGTGCTGATGCCGCTGCTCGACATCATGCAGACCATGCCGAGTTTCGTGTACCTGATTCCGGTGCTGATGCTGTTCGGCCTGGGCAAGGTCCCGGCGATTTTCGCCACCGTGATCTACGCCGCGCCGCCGCTGATTCGCCTCACTGACCTGGGCATTCGCCAGGTCGATGGCGAAGTCATGGAAGCCATCAACGCCTTTGGTGCCAACCGCTGGCAGCAACTGTTCGGTGTGCAACTGCCGTTGGCGTTGCCGAGCATCATGGCCGGTATCAACCAGACCACCATGATGGCGCTGTCGATGGTGGTGATCGCCTCGATGATCGGCGCCCGTGGCTTGGGCGAAGACGTCCTCGTCGGCATCCAGACCCTCAACGTCGGCCGTGGCCTCGAAGCCGGGCTGGCGATCGTGATTCTCGCAGTGGTCATCGACCGCATTACCCAGGCCTATGGTCGTCCACGGCATGAGGCGAGCAAATGACTACTGTCAGCAAAATCGAAGTTAAAAACGTCTTCAAGATCTTCGGCGCCCGCTCCAAGGACGCGCTGTCGCTGATCGGCCAGGGCAAGACCAAGGACCAGGTGCTGGCCGAGACCGGCTGCGTGGTCGGCGTGAACGACTTGTCCCTGAGCATCGGCACCGGCGAGATCTTCGTGATCATGGGCCTGTCGGGTTCCGGCAAGTCTACGTTGGTGCGTCACTTCAATCGCCTGATCGACCCCACCAGCGGCGCGATCCTGGTGGACGGCGAAGACATCCTGCAACTGGACATGGAAGCCCTGCGCCAATTCCGTCGGCACAAGATCAGCATGGTGTTCCAGAGCTTCGGCCTGTTGCCCCACAAGAGCGTGCTCGACAACGTCGCCTACGGCCTGAAAGTGCGTGGCGAAACCAAGCAGGTCTGCGCCGAACGCGCCCTGCACTGGATCGAAACCGTGGGCCTCAAGGGCTACGAAAACAAATACCCGCACCAGCTCTCCGGCGGCATGCGCCAGCGCGTCGGCCTGGCCCGCGCCTTGGCGGCCGACACCGACATCATCCTGATGGACGAAGCCTTCAGCGCCCTCGACCCACTGATCCGCGCCGAGATGCAGGACCAGTTGCTGGAGCTGCAAAAGACCCTGCACAAAACCATCGTCTTCATCACCCACGACCTCGACGAGGCCGTGCGCATCGGCAACCGCATTGCGATCCTCAAGGACGGCAAGCTGATCCAGGTCGGCACGCCGCGGGAGATCCTGCATTCGCCGGCGGATGAATATGTGGATCGGTTTGTTCAGCGGCGGGCGGCGGTGGTCTGATCCGAATTATGTGGTGAACCGGCTGGCGCCATCGCGGGCAAG